>JADFHH010000292.1 GCA_022567275.1 Pseudomonadota bacterium
CCGCTGCACAGCGGCGGCGGCGGCGGCGGCGGCGGCGGGTCGTTCGACAAGGAAATCGACGACGAGATTCCGTTTTAGGCCGTTTCCGTTTTTCACGGAAACGGTCCAGGACCGCGACCGCGGCCCGGCGCTTATGCGCCGCGCCCGCGCAGGCCCGAACGAAGTGAGGAATAGCCGCGAGCGAGAAAAACCGGAGCGATTCCGTCAAAGACGGAAGCACTCTGGCCGGGCGGGCGCAGTGCTATTTCCGGTCTGTCCCCGCCTTCCGGCGTTTCGACCATAGGACCCATCCATAGCCCAGCAGCATATAAATCACGATGACGCCGAGGGCGGCGACGATCCATTGATAATAGAGCATATCGTCTACAGCGTTCTCCACAGTGTTTTAGCCATCTCGGCATAGCTGCGAAATTTGTCAAACCGTCATTCCGGTCCGCCGCTCTCTTCGCGAGCCTACCAGCCATTCACCCGCGGCCACTGCTCGACGATCTCGCCGTCGCGCACCACGTCGTAAGACTCGTATGCCGCGCAGGTCATGCAGCTGTGGTTCGGCAGGACGCGCACTTGAGTGCCAATGGCGAGGCGCGCGAACCAGCTTTCATCGGGCACCGGCACCATGCCATGCTCCTGATAGACGGTTTGGACGCTCAGGCCGGGAAAATGCTTGCCGGTCTTCACGTCGCACACATAGCCATATTTGGCGTCCGGCATGAAGCGGTTGGCGCCAATATCCTTGGACAGGGCCAGAGCGCCGGCATCAATGACAAGGCTGCCATTTGCCTTGTTGTGGCCGATAACCGTGGCGAGCACGCTAATCGCGATGTCATCGAGGTTGCAGGTGTTGAGCGAGACCTGTGCCAGATCCCCGAACAGATAAACCCCGGCGCGCGCTTCGCTCACCCCGGCCATATGTTTGGCATGCAGTACGGTGGGGGTGGAACCGGCGCTGACAATGGCGCAGTCATGCCCGGCCGCGCGCAAGGCCTCAGCCGAGCCGGCGGCCGCGGCGCGTTCAGCCTCCGCAATTGCCGCATGCTCATCTACCTTATCCGTGGTGTAGGAATGTCCGGCATGGGTCATGACCCCGGCCAGGGACAAATTGGCGGCGTCTTTCAGGGCGCTGGCGATGCCGGGAAGCGCCTGCGAGGCCGGCTGTACGCCGGAGCGGTGTTCGCCGCTATCGACCTCGATGAGAAATTCAAATTCGGCCACTATCTCACGCGCGCGCGAATCCGCGGCCCTGACGAGTTCCACGCTGTCACACACCAGCAACACGCGCGCGCCGGTCGCGCGCTGGATGTTGCCGGCATGGGCCAGTTTGTTGGGCGTAATTGCCGCCGCGTATAAAATATCCCTATAGCCGCCTTGCGCGAAATAGTCCGCTTCCTTGAGCGTGGACACGGTGATGGGCGCGGATTTATCGGCCAGTATGCATGCCGCCACCTTCAGGGATTTGGGCGTTTTGAGATGCGGTCGCAGGATGACGCCAAGCGCAACGCAGCGTGCGGCCATCCTTTCCACATTGCGTTGCAGTTTGCCGGGGTCGAGCAGCAGACGGGGGGTTTCGGCCTGGGATAGTTTCATGTGATGCTCATCGCGGATTTAAGCTGGATATGGGAACCCTAACCTTGCCGCCACCGCCGGGCAATCCTCACGGGAGATGATCGATGAAACGAAAAGTGTGTCGTTTGGCAATTGGCGCATTGATGATGCTTTCCTGCGCCGCCGCGATGGCCGGAGAAGCCGATGTCGTCGGCGTCGAAATCATCAAGGAGGGCACCGGCACCTACCGCTTCGATGTGACCGTGCGCCATGGCGATGAGGGCTGGACGCATTATGCCGACGCCTGGCAGGTGCGCGCGCCCGACGGCACGGTTCTTGGCACCCGGAAACTCGCCCATCCGCATGGAAACGAACAGCCCTTCACCCGCTCGCTACCCGGTGTCCGCATCCCCGAGAGGGTCTCATTGGTGACAATCCGCGCCCATGATCTGGTGCACGGATATGGCGGAGCGGAGATGCGTGTGGGCGTGCCGCGCTAGGGTTTTCCGCTGATTTGTCGGGCAATTGATAAGTCTTTGTAATAACTGTACTTATTTTCACTCATTCCGGCGGATTCTCTTCCCTCTGATATTGCGGTCGGGGCACGGAATCGGGTATAATTTCAAGCACTTCTCAAAGCGTTTGCACCGCTCCCCGCAGGCCTGATTTGGGGGCGGCGTAACGCTGGAAAAAGGACGTAGGATTCCGCCTTGTCAGACGTCAGCGATATTCCCCCTCCGCCCGGCGGTGAGGCCCCCCCGGACCCCCCGGAGCCTTCCGACATCAGACCCGTTTCCATCGTCGATGAGATGAAGCGCTCCTATCTCGATTACGCCATGAGCGTGATCGTGAGCCGTGCGCTGCCCGATGTGCGCGACGGTTTGAAACCGGTGCACCGGCGCATTCTCTATTCGATGTATGAGAGCGGCTATGAGTGGAACAAGCCCTACAGAAAGTCGGCGCGCGTGGTCGGCGACGTCATCGGCAAATATCATCCCCATGGCGATACCGCGATCTACGATGCGCTGGTGCGCATGGCGCAGAATTTTTCGCTGCGCCTGCCGCTGATAGACGGGCAGGGCAATTTCGGTTCGGTGGACGGCGACCCGCCCGCCGCCATGCGCTACACTGAATGCCGCCTGGCCAAGGTGGCGCATATGCTGCTCGAGGACCTCGACAAGAATACGGTCGAGTTTAAGGAAAATTACGACGGTTCCGAATCCGAACCCGGCGTTCTCCCGGCGCGCTTTCCCAATCTGCTGGTCAATGGCGCGGGCGGCATCGCGGTGGGTATGGCGACAAACATCCCGCCGCATAATCTGGGCGAGGTGATCACCGCCTGCATCGCCTATCTCGACAATCCGGACATCACAATCCCTGAGTTGAATGAGATTATTCCCGGGCCGGATTTTCCCACCGGCGGGTTCATTCTCGGCCGGTCGGGCATTCGCTCCGCCTACGAGACGGGCCGCGGCTCGGTCATTATGCGCGGACGCGTTTCGGTCGAGACCATCCGAAAAGATCGCGAAGCGCTGATCATCACGGAAATTCCCTATCAGGTGAACAAGGCGACGATGATCGAGAAAATCGCCGATCTGGTGCGCGACAAGCGCATCGAGGGCATCAGCGATATCCGCGATGAATCCGACCGTGACGGCATGCGCGTGGTCATCGAGTTGCGCCGTGACGCGGTCGCCGATGTGGTGCTCAACCAAGTTTACCGTTTCTCGCAGCTGCAATCGAGTTTTAGTTGCAACATCGTCGCGCTGAATGGCGGACGGCCCGAACAGATGAATCTGAAGGACATGATTCAGGCGTTCACCGATTTCCGCGAACAAGTCGTCTCCTCACGCACCAAGCATCTGCTCAACAAGGCGCGCGACCGGGCGCATATCCTCGTTGGCCTGGCCATCGCGACCGCCAATGTGGACGAGGTGATCGCGCTCATTCGCAAGGCGCCCGACCCGGCGG
>JADFHH010000293.1 GCA_022567275.1 Pseudomonadota bacterium
TTCAGCCTTCAAGTCTGGTAGCCGGGAAATGTCATGAGGTTGAAGAAGGCGGTGGAGGCTTGATCTGGTCAGATGCGGGATCGTTGCCTGAAGTGCGTAGAGACAATCATCCAGAGCCAGCAGGGTATGCTTTCGAAAGGCAACACGCGGCCTCTTCTTCGGTCGAAAGAACCGTGGAATGTGCATTGCGCGGCCCCATGGACCTATCTTCAATTGATTCGCGCTTGCGCCATATTTGAATGGTCTTAGGGTTCACATGATAGTGTCTGGCTACCTGCGAGATCGAAGCCTTCGATCGCTGTATTGCCGCTCTGACTGCGTGCGTCGTCGTGCCGCTCCCGTGCAGAATTTGTCCGATAATAAATCTTGGGTCATGCCTAGCTGACGGGGTTTTCTCTGAGGTAGCTTAGCAGGGTCTTATACTTGTTGGAACGGCGGTGATTGTAGCGCCATTCGGTTTCTTTGAGATGCAGGTGAAAGGTGTGTTTTGGCAGGCCTTTGAACTTTGAGAGCCTCACTTTTGCCAGGCCCCAGAACCCTTCGATGCCATTGATATGAACACGGCCACGGGTGAACTCATCCTTTGAATGGTCAACGCGATAGTGTCCATAACCCAGGTCCACGAGCCCGTTATAGCCGCGCCAGCCGTCCGAGTTGATGACGGCGCTGGCATCCACCTTGCCGCGAATAATCCCTTGCAGGGTTGGCTTTGAGCAGTCAGACACGATCTCGGTATAGACCTGCCCGTCGCGCTCGAAAATGCCAAAGACGACGGTCTTACCATAGGCTCCACGCCCTCGTTTGCCCTTCACGCGCCGGGCGCCAAAGAAGCTCTCGTCAACCTCAACGATGCCAAACATCGGGCGCTGTGCCTCGCAGGCCCGCAGAAGGCGCTCACGCAGGGCACGGTAGAACCGATTGATGGTATTGCGGTTCAAGCCGGAGAGCTGAGCGGTCTGCAGGGCAGTCAGATCGGCTGCAAAGTACCGGACAATCTCGCGAATCTTGGCCTCAGAAATCCTTGAACGGGCAGCATACTTGTTTCTCATTGTCTTCCATAGCCTTATGATGAAAAATCATCAATCAGCTAGGGTCAGGACCCATTAAATTACCGGATTCCCTACCGGATTGATATCTGATTCAATTGGCGCAGGAGGACCTGCACATGAAGGATCATTATTGGCTTTCAGAGAAACAACTTAACCGGATAAAGCCCTACTTTCCGCGCTCACATGGTGTGCCGCGTGTTGATGATCGGCGTGTTCTCAGCGGGATCATCCATGTGCTGAAGCGGGGGCTTCAATGGCGAGATGCGCCTGCCGAATATGGCCCACACAAGACGCTCTACAATCGCTTCATACGGTGGAGCAGGTTGGGAGTTTTCGATAATATTTTCAAAGCCTTGTCATCTTAGGATGTGCCTGCGCAATTGCAGATTGATGCGACGCATCTCAAGGCGCACCGCACCGCTTCCAGCCTTTTAAAAAAGGGGATGTTCCCCGTGACATCGGACGCACCAAGGGCGGATTGAATTCCAAATTGCACGCCGTTTGCGACGGGCTTGGCAGGCCCGTGCTTATGCATCTAACGGCGGGTCAGGTATCTGACTATAAGGGGGCCAGAAAGCTGCTGGACGACTTCCCTTCTGCCAAACATCTTCTCGCGGATCGGGGTTATGACGCTGATTGGTTCAGAGATGGCCTGCTGGAAAAGGGGATTGCGCCCTGCATTCCCCCCAAGAAAAACCGGAAACGCCAGATCTCTTATGATGAAACCTTGTACAAACAAAGACATAAGGTCGAAAATATGTTTGGAAGATTGAAGGATTGGAGGCGCATATCAACCCGATACGACCGCTGCGCCCACACGTTCTTCTCTGCAATTTGTATCGCAGCTTTTGTCATATTCTGGATTTAACGAGTCCTGACCCTAGCATTCGCAGCGCCACAGATCAATAAAATCTGCCGTTCCATCCAATTTCGCCTACAAACACAAATCACCACGATAAAGCCCGGCGAAGACATCCAGTTGATAACCGCTGGTCCTGGTGGGAAAAGGACCGTCAAGCGTATAGGCGGAACCCCGCCGCTCATCGGAACGCTTGCTGCCGGCGCGGTGCCTTTCAGCCAAACGACAGGCGCGCTCGGCCAGCGAAATCCGCCTATAGCAAAAAGGCCGAAGATTCGTGCCGTTATTGACAACCAAACCAAGAGACCGACATTCGTTTCGGAAGCACAAATTCTTGCTAATCCTGATCGTTACGGGCCGATACCAACCGGCTTGAAATTGCGGGTAACGGATGATGGGGTTGAATTTGTAACCGGCGGGCAAGAGCTTACACCAGCTTCGACAACGGGCGCTCAGAAAACAAAGCGGCAGACCACGGAGTTGCTTGCCAACGTATCGACCCTCAAGCGGCTGTTCGAAAAATCCATAAAAGCAGGCAAGCCTATCATTGGCGCGCTTCCTGCATTCAGGGGTTTTCTTAACAAAACCCTCGTGCAGTTCGTACCGGGTTTATTCGACAAAGATCGCGCCAAGTTCGAGCGCGCGGTTAAGGCAGTCCGCCAAACCGCGCTCCGGGTCGTGTCCGATGAGACGCGCTTCAGCGAAGCAGACCGTGATTTCGTCTTCGATCTGTTCCCGTCAGTCAGCATCTTCGGATCGGAGGAAGAAGCGGCGGTCAAGATGAATGTCCTGGTGGCTTTCTTCGCCCGAAGATTCAGTAGCGCCTTGACCGATCTTGGGATTGACCAAGCCAGCATCCCACAGATCACCCCGGAGGATATTCGTGTAGCGATGGAGTCAGGATTCCTCGACGAGGAAGAAGGTGGGAAAATTCTAAGACAACTATTCCCCGAACGGTTTACCCGTGAGTGAGAGCGCGCTTGAATTTCTCCGGCAGACCCTGCCATCCCCGGCGCTGGCACCGGGTCAGGTTGGCGCGAACCCGTCTGAAGTCCTTGGTGGGGATGAAGATTTCATTGAGGATGATACCTCCATTGAGCCCGAGGGACAGCCGATTGAACCCGAGGGAGAGTCGGCTAGCGAATTTTTGAGGCAGCCGATATCTACTCCCCGCCTGGGCGGGGCAAAGTTTCGTAAGAGTTTCAGAGAAAAGCGCGAGCGCGAGCAAGCGCAGTTCGAGGCATTGGAAGCCGAGGGCGTTGACATCGAAACTGGCGGTCCCGCCGGGGTCCGAGCCGAGCTTTCCCTTACGCCGCCCGAGAGAAAACGCGCGTTTCTGGTTCAAAGTTTCGGGGAGGGAAATTTCAGGGACACGCCCGCCGGCGTCGTCGTCAAGATCAACGATCCCGATACCGGCGATCCCCGCGAGATTTTGCTTGATGAGCGTGGCCTGACGTTCCGCGATTTTGCCGACGCGGCGGGGTCGGCCCCGGAGATCGCCGGGGCAATTGGCGGCACGGTAGCGGCCATCGTGTTATTCCCGGAACTGGTGGCGGGGGGAGTGCTTTCGTTACTGACGCTGGCTGTCATCGCGGG
>JADFHH010000294.1 GCA_022567275.1 Pseudomonadota bacterium
TCCTCCCCTTGTAGGTACGAAGGATCATCAGAGAGCGTGTGGCGCACTGCCTGAACCTACGACGCAACACCTGGCTCTTTTCTATTGCCACGGAGAGGAGCAGCTCCAGTTTTTCAGCACGAAGCATACCCAGCGAGGCGCTCAGGTTCACCCGTTTCCATGTCACCCGCGTTCCGGGTTGGTTAATCGTGGAGTAATTTTCCGCATTTATCCTGCCGTCATGTGAAGCATGTGCGGTCAAATGCCGCGTTGAACATATGCGAAGGTTTGAAATGGCTGGCAATATTCACCCCTCCGCTTCCGCCCAGGTTCCCGGCAGCGTGCTGGAAGCACGGCAATGGACAAAAATTCTTGCCCGCTATCAGCAACCGAGCGCAGCGCGCAGCATCTTCGAGATCGCCATCACGGCTGGTCTTTTTCTGTTGTGCTGGGTGCTGATGTGGCTGTCGCTCGGCGTGAGTGTCTGGCTGTGCTTCGCATTGGTGCTGCCGGCGGCGGGATTGCTCATGCGCCTGTTTCTCATTCAGCACGATTGCGGCCATGGATCGTTTTTCGCCAACCGCGCGGTCAATGACTGGGTCGGCCGGGTGATCGGAGTTTTCACGCTCACGCCCTACGACTTCTGGAAACGCACCCATGCGATCCATCATGCCGGCTCCGGCAATCTCGATCGCCGGGGACTGGGTGACATCGATACGCTCACCATCCGTGAATATGAGGCGCTTACACCGCGCAGAAGATTGCTTTACCGCGTCTACCGCAATCCGATCGTTCTGTTCGTCATCGGCCCGGCCTATCAGTTCTTCCTGCAACACCGGTTGCCAATCGGCCTCATGCGCCGCGGCTGGGTACCCTGGGTCAGCACCATGGCGACCAATGCGGGCATCGTGGTGCTTGTCGCCGGGGCCATGTGGCTTGCAGGAGTGAAGGAATTTCTCATTATTCACTTGCCGATCACCATGCTCGCGACCTCCATCGGTGTCTGGCTGTTCTATGTCCAGCACCAGTATGAGGAGACACAATGGGACATGGATGGAAACTGGAGCCGTCACCAGGCCGCGCTCCATGGCAGCTCACACTATGATCTGCCGGCTGTCCTGCGCTGGTTCACCGCCAATATCGGCGTGCACCATGTGCACCATTTGAGCAGCAGAATCCCGTTTTACCGGCTGAACAAGGTGCTGCGGGACCATCCCGAACTGGCCGGTGTCGGACGCATCACCCTGGGCGAAAGTATCCGCTGCGTGCCGCTGGTGCTGTGGGATGAAGACGCCCGCCGGCTGATTTCGTTCCGTGAGCTGCGCCGGCGCGCGGGCGCTCCAAAGTCTGAATTCTGATTTCCGATTTCCGATTTCCGGTCATGGTCGAGCATTCAACAAATCATGCGTGGCTGGAACAGGTGCACGAGAGCGCGCTTGAGCCGGACTTGCCGATCTGCGATCCGCATCATCATCTGTGGAAATTGCGGGAAGGGGCCACCCAGCCCCGCTACATGCTGGATGAAATTCTCGCCGATGTTTCCGGCGGGCACAATATCGTCTCCACGGTGTTCATCGAATGCGGCGCCCAGTTCAGGCAAGACGGGCCGGAGGCCTTCCGCTGCATCGGCGAGACCGAATTTGTAAATGATATCGCGGAGACGCCGGCATCGGGAGATCACGGCCCTACGCGAGTTGCAGCTGGAATCGTCGGCACCTGCGATCTGCGGATAGGAGATATGGCCGCCGATGTGCTGGACGCCCAGATCGAAGCCGGCAATGGCCGCTTCCGCGGCATCCGGCTGGGCGCGTTGTGGCATGAGATGCCGAGCGTGAGGAACCACCGCATCAACCCGCCCGAGCATCTTCTGATGCACGAAGACTTTCGCAGCGGGTTCAGGCATCTCGGCTCCCGCAAGCTGAGCTTCGAGGTGTGGTGCTGTCATCCGCAGATACCCGATGCGACCGGCCTTGCGCGCGCCTTCCCGGACACGGCCATTATTCTCAATCATTTCGGCGGGCCGCTTGGGATCGGCCCATACGCGGGCAAGGCGGACGAGGTTTTCGCCCATTGGAAGACGATGATCGATGAGCTTGCGAGCTGTCCCAACGTCGTCGCCAAGCTCGGCGGACTCAATATGGACATCAACGGGTTTAGCTGGCATGAACGCGCCACGCCGCCCTCCAGCGACGAGTTGCATGGCGCGACGCGGCGCTATTTCGACCATACGATCGAGCTGTTCGGCGTCGGGCGGTGTATGTTCGAGTCCAATTTCCCCGTCGACAAACTGAGCTGCAGCTACACTATTCTGTGGAATTCCTTCAAAAAGCTCACCCAGGGCTACTCCGCCGCCGAACGCGCAGCGCTGTTCCATGACACGGCGGCACGCGTCTACCGGTTGTAAAGGGATTCAGAAATCGGATTTCACAATCATGCAAAAAATCAACATCCAGTTCACACTGTTTTCCGCCTTCTACTCGCCGCTCATCTCGGCCATGTCGGGCGGGTTCCTGAAAGAAGAAGGGCTGGCGCCCGAATGGTCGGTGGCGGCTCCGGGCGTCTCGGCGATCGCCGCGCTGGAAGACGGATCCGTCCATGTGATCCAGAGCGCGCTCTCTCAGGGGTTCAATTCGCTGGCCAGGGGCGAGACGCCGCTGGCGGTGCATTTCGCGCAAATAAACGAGATGGACGGATTTTTCATCACCGGGCGCGACCCCGACCCGGACTTCACCTGGGACAAGCTGGAAGGCGCCGAGGTGGTCATGTTCAAGGGCGGCCAGCCCAACGCCATGTTCAGATATGCCTGCCACAAGGCCGGCATCGCCTATGACAGGATTATCCCCGTCACCCCGGGGAGCGCGGCCGATATCGACCAGGCTTTTCGCGCAGGCAAAGGGCAATATGTGCAGCAGCAGGGGCCGTTTCCGCAGCAACTCGAAGCCGATGGCATAGGCCATATCGTCGCCCAGGTCGGCAAGCAGATCGGCCCGTGCGGCTTCTCAAGCCTCGCCGCCACGCGCCAATGGCTTGCGAGCGATATGGCGCACGCCTTTATGCGCGCCTACACGAAAACGCGGGCCTATATCAACGACACGCCCGCAAGCGAGATCGCGCGCGCGGAACAGAGCTACTTTCCGGATATTGGCGAGGACGTGCTGGCGAAATGCATCGCGAGCTATCAGCAACTCGGCTGCTGGAGCCGCCATGTGGAAATCACCCGCGCGGCTTTTGAGGCCACCCTCGATATTTTTGCATATAACGGCCTGCTCGAGGAACGCTGGCCCTGGGATAAAATATGCTGCGCGCCGCCGGGGGCGAATTAGCGACGTTCCAGCCTATTCAATCAGCCGGACGACTCCGCTCCCCATTCCAAGCAGCGCCGGGACATCGGAGGCCGCGTAATCGGTGTTGATCACCAGTTGCGCGTTGGAGTCGAGCCGGATGCGGTTGGCGACGATGGTGGTGAAGGCGGAGTTCACGCCGATCTGGGAGTTGGAGTCAATCCACAGCAGACC
>JADFHH010000295.1 GCA_022567275.1 Pseudomonadota bacterium
CGCCGGCCATGGCGGCGTCCCAGTGGCGCGGCGGCTTGTAGCAGTCGGCGTGCAAATGCTCGCAACCGGGTCGTTTCGCGATGCGGTTGCGCTGCGGAAAGCAGGCATTGAAACACCAATTCTCATGTTCGGCACCTCACTACCCTCAGTCTTACCGGAGTTCGTTGAGCTCGGTCTTACTCCGACCGTGCACAACGCGGAGATGGTCGATGCTGCCGCCGCCCACGCGCAGCGGCCGCTTTCCGTCTTCATCAAAATCGACTGCGGATTCGGGCGGCTTGGGATCCCGCTTCGCGATGCGCGCCGGTTCGTAGTTGACACGGCACGCCAGCCGCGCATCGAAGTGACCGGGCTATACACCCATCTGCCTTTCTTCGATAAGGCAGGTTACGAATGGGCCAGTGAAAGAATCTCCAAATTCGATGACCTTGTCGCGGCGCTCGCCAGGGATGGTCTGACCATACCGATCACCCAGGCCCGGGCCAGCGCCGCCATTGTGACTGGCATCGAAGATCACTGCACCGCAGTATGCCCGGGTGGAATCCTCTACGGCAATTCGCCGGTTAAGGGACTCGGCGATATGTCGGGATTTCGTCCGGTTATGGCGAGCGTGCGTTCGCGTCTCATACATATCTCGCATGGTGCCGGCGACCGCACGCCAGGCTATGAAGGGATTTATGCGGCACGAGTCAAAGGGGCGACAGGAGTCGTTCCGTTCGGCCGCAATGACGGGTACCGCGCGGCCGTCGCCGGAAAAACCGCCTATATGCTGCTTGGCGGCGTAAAGGTGCCCGTGCTCGGCGTTTCGCTCGAACACTGCGTCCTCGATTTGTCCGCCGTGGATGATCCGCAGATCGGCGGCGAGGTCGTGATCATGGGCCGCAGCGGGCGAGCCGCTATTACACACCAGCGCATTGCGGAATGGTGGGGTATGGGGGTCAACGACGTGCTGATGATGTTTAACGACCGGATCATGCAACGATTTCTACCCGCCGCATCAAGTGAATGCCCGGAAGCGTCCGATAAGCCGGCACGTCCTTAGCCGGCATCGCATTCAGGCAGCCGGTTGAGTTTCCAAATTCAGTTCATAAAATTCATTGGCATTGTCGAATACCGCTTTACCGATATCAGCGACGTCGACCCCGCGACGGCGAAGATCTCGTATGGTTTTTGGAATGGCCAGGAGATCGGTACCGACATAGGCTACGTGGTCGGAATTGACCATCAGGCGCTCCGGGCCATATCGCTCAACGGTATCTGCAAAGAATTCAGGATTGGTGTGGCGCAGGGTTTGACCGATCCCGATGCCGATATAGGCGTTCGTTTCCTTAAGCGCATACTCCAAAATCGTTTCATCGACATGGTCGATAACCAGCCGTTTATGATCGAGCCCGATCTTGTTAATGATCTCCATGTCCATATCGAGGAAATGGCGTTTGTAGTTTTCGTTCGGAATTTCTGAAACAGCCAACTCGTGCAGGAAGTCGCGGCTTTTCTTCGGCGTCGGCGTATGCAGGATGAATGGAACATTCAACTCCTTCGCCAGCCGGACCTGCTCCTCAAAAACGATTTTTTGCTCCTCGAGCGGCCAGCGCATACCGAAATACTGAATCGGATCGATGCCCGTCTCGCCAATCGCAACGACGTTGGGCTTCTTCAAGAGATCCGGAATTAGCTCCAGCGCCTGCTCCCATTGGTCGACGCGCGTCATGAAGGAAATTCCGATCCCGACGAACACCTTGAAGAAGTGCATTTTCTCCGCGCTTTCGGAGAACCGGATCGGTTCCTCCCAATAGCGGCGCACGTCGGCAAGGTCGGGGACTTCATCGTGGATCTCGCGGTGGACGTGGGGATTGCCCGCCGATATCACGACCGCGGCGACACCGGTCGACCCGATCGTTTCCCAGGCGTCATAGGGCAAGCCATGGGTGTGACAGTGGGAGTCGATATACGGAATTACCGCGCTTGAGACCATCTGGGTTCTCCCGGCTGCTGCATCGGCACGAAGTCCAGCTTTCGCGTATGATCTCAGCTTACTCGGTTTGTGACATGCGACGCTATAGAGATGACGTCGCTGCCGGAGATCATGCCCCGCCCGTTTTTTCCAGAAATATCCCTCTGCTTTGATCATCTGTACTGACCAGACCTCTAACTCAGGTCCGGATCTATCGATGGCTGGAACTCCCAATTGCCGATGACTTAGTTCATTGGCATGCGTGGCAGAAACGATCACCAGGATACGCCGACTTCATTTCAACGCCGTACACAAGATTCGATTATAGCTCTTCTAGCGTTTGTTGTCGGCACTGCGTGGGTCACGCTTTTCTATGTGGTCGGCTTTGCGATGGAGTAGGCCGCCACAAGCATTAGCCAGAATGGACTGGAGAGCTCGCTTTGGGCCGGGTGGCTGCATATCCGTTAAGGGTCAACAGGCGATATTTGTTGCAGCTATCATCCTCTTGGACCTCGCGATATCTTGTTGGCATGTTTGATGCCCCGACCATTGCAGTAATCATCGGCACGTTCCTGATCGCCGGGACCGTCAAAGGGGTGATCGGCCTTGGCCTACCCACGGTCAGCCTCGGACTCCTGACCGCAACGCTCAATCTGCCAACCGCAATGGCTCTTCTTCTTGTTCCATCATTCGTCACGAACCTCTGGCAAGCCGCGGTTGGCGGCAACGGTCGTGTGGTTCTATTGCGTATTTGGCCGTTCCTGGTGGCTGCAACGATAACGGTTTGGCTTGGAGCAACCGCCCTAACAAGGATCGATCTGTCGTTACTTTCCGCTCTTCTTGGTGCGCTTTTGGTTGCTTATTCTGTGCTGAGTCTGACCGGAATTCGTCCATCGATAACGACACGTCAGGAGATTTGGATTGGCCCAGTGATTGGTGCTGCGAACGGTATTCTTACAGGCATGACGGGATCGTTCGTTGTACCCGGCGTTATGTTTCTTCAGGCGATCGGACTGTCACGCGACATGCTCATTCAGGCAATGGGATTGCTTTTTACGGCATCTACAATAGCCCTTGCTTTGGCATTGCAGGACAACAATTTCCTGACAGTTCAACTCGGCGCACTGTCCCTCGCTGCATTGGTTCCGGCAGCAATTGTGATGATATTTGGCCAGCGAATTCGGCAAGCCTTGTCCGAACGGCGGTTCCGACAGATCTTCTTTATCGCTCTGCTCATCTTGGGGGCCTACATCATCACAAATTCCATCTACAACCTCATTTGAGATCCATCCCGATGTCCGAGTTGGGTCAATTTGAGCCGAAAATGCCAGGCATCCAGAGCGGCAGCTCTTGAGCGCATAGCAGCCGAACCAGCGTTCTCAGTCATGGACAATCTCAGCAGCCATAAGGGTAAAGCCGTGCGCCGGGCCATCCGGAGAGCGGGCGCCAAACGGCTCTTCCTGCCCAAATATTCTCCTGATCTCAATCCGATCGAACAGGTTTTTTCCA
>JADFHH010000009.1 GCA_022567275.1 Pseudomonadota bacterium
GGGATGGTCGCGGCCCATTCGGCCAGGCCCTTGAACTGGCGGAAAAAGCCCGCAGCGTCCTTGCCCGTCATCATCCCGCAAATCAGGTGCAAAGGTTGTGGCGCGCGCTCCTCCATCTCGGCCATGGCATGGGCGAGGGCTTGCGCCGCGGAGACATTATGACCGCCGTCGAGCCAGATTTGCGTTCCGTTTCCCACATGAGCCTGCAAGGCGCTGCCGGTGAGGTTCTGCAGCCGGGCCGGCCAGCATGCCGCCTTCAGCCCGGCCGCGAGAGCCGCATCGGCGATGCTGTCCCCGGCAAGTGCGTCGATAGCGGCTAACGCGGCTCCCGCATTGTCGATCTGGTGGCGGCCAAGGAGCCGCGGCAGGGGCAAATCGCGCAAGCCCGAGCCGGTTTGGAAAATCAGCCGGCCGTGCTGCTCATACGCATCCCAGGCCTCGCCGTGGGCGAGCAGGGGCGCGCCGAGTTTTTTCGCACGCGCCTCTATAACCTCGAGCGCCGCACTCTCCTGACGCGCGATCACGCAAGGAACGCCTGGTTTGAGAATCCCGGCTTTCTCATGGGCGATCTGGCCGAGCTCGGAGCCCAGATAACGGTCATGGTCGCGCGAGATCGGCGTGATAAGCGTGAGGGCGGGTTTTTCGATCACATTGGTGGCGTCAAGCCGCCCGCCAAGGCCGGTTTCCAGCAGCACATAATCGGCCGGGATTTCAGCGAAGGCGAGAAACGCCGCCGCCGTCGTAATTTCAAAAAATGTGATCGGCTCGGCCCCGTTGGCCGCTTCGACGCGCCGCAGGTAATCAGACAAGGTCTGTTCGCCGATCTGCTCCGCGCCATGCGCCCCGGCCAGGGCGATGCGCTCATGAAAGCGCACCAGATGCGGTGAAGTAAAGACATGAACCCGCTCACCCGCTGCTTCCAGTATCGCTTTCAAGAAGGCGATGACGGAGCCTTTGCCATTGGTGCCCGCGACATGGACAACGCCCGGCAATTTGTCCTGCGGGCGCCCCAGCGCTTCAAGCAGCCGCTCAACCCGGTCGAGCGCCAAATTTATGACTTCCGGGTAGAGGCGCTCCATCCGCGCGAGAATATCCGCGCTGGGTTCGCTGTTCGCCACGCATGCTCTGTCCGCCTGGCCGGAGGAAGGTGTGAGGGATGTCATCGCAGGTTATGTGAAGAATGCAGAGTCAATCGGCCGCGGGGCGGGAGTCGTCTCCCTCGCTCATGCCGTGCGAAACCTCGCCGCCCTGTGGCGCCTCCCCGGCATCTTCTTCGGGCGCGTCCACGGCCTCGCTGGCAAGCGGCGCATCGTCTTGCGCTGGCTTGCCGGAGGTCAATTCCTCATGCCGCGCGTCCATCAGCAAACGGCAGATGCGGCTCAGGGTCTCGCGCAGCTGATGGCGGTGCACCACCATGTCGACCATGCCATGCTCCAGCAGATATTCAGAGCGCTGGAATCCTTCGGGCAGTTTTTCATGGATGGTCTGTTCGATGACGCGCGGGCCGGCGAAGCCGATCAGCGCGCCGGGCTCGGCGATATGGATGTCGCCCAGCATGGCGTAGGATGCGGTCACGCCGCCGGTGGTGGGATGGGTCAGCACCACGAGGTAAGGCAGACCCGCTTCCTTGAGTTCCTGAACGGCGATGGTCGTGCGCGGCAACTGCATGAGTGACAAAATGCCCTCCTGCATGCGCGCGCCGCCCGATGCGGCGAAAAGAATAAACGGCGTGGCGCGTGAAACCGCGGCGCGCAGCCCGGTGATAATGGCTTCGCCCGCAGCTCTGCCCAGCGAGCCGCCCATGAACGCAAAATCCTGCGCGGCGGAAACGATCCGAGTGCCATCCAGGGTGCCGGCCCCGACCAGAACCGCGTCGTCCATCCCGGTTTTCGCGCGCGCGTCCTTGAGGCGTTCGGTATAACGGCGCTCGTCGCGGAACTTGAGCGGGTCGGGGGAGACTTCGGGCGTCGCGATGGTCTCATATTCGCCATCGTCGAACAGGGCTGTGAGGCGCGCCTTGCTCGTCATGCGCATATGATAGTCGCTGCCCGGCACGACGAACTGGTTGGCTTCGAGATCCTTGAAATGGATCATCTGCCCGCTTTCGGGGCATTTCAGCCAGACATTGTCCGGCACTTCGCGTTTCGCCAGGATGCGCTGGATTTTCGGGCGCACGATGTTGTTGATCCAGTTCACGGAAGATGTCCTCGATTCAGGGACTCAGTCATTTGACCGACCTATAGCAGAAATAATGACCGCTTTGCGGCTATTTCGCGGCGGCGGGTTCGTCCATTGCCAGCCCTTCGGCAAGGTTTTCGACCAGTTGCGTGACCTTGCCTACAGTCTCAGGGCCCGCCTTACCCTCCGCATCCAGCGACGCTTCGAGGGCTTTGACAAGGGCCGAGCCGACGACAACGCCGTCAGCGCCGGTAGCGATGGCGCGCGCCTGTTCCGGGGTGCTGACGCCAAAACCGACCATAACGGGCAAATCGGTCGCCTGCTTGATGCGCGCCACGGCGGCGTGCACTTCGCCCGGGTCCGGCGACCTGGTGCCGGTGATGCCGGCAATCGAGACGTAATAAAGGAAGCCGGACGTGTTCTTCAGCACTGCGGGCAGACGTTTGGCGTCCGTGGTCGGCGTGGCGAGGCGAATGAAACTGAGGCCTGCTTCAAGGGCGGGGAGACACAACTCCTCGTCCGCTTCGGGAGGCACATCGACCACGATCAGCCCGTCGACACCCGCCGCCACGCAGTGGTCAAGAAAGTCATCCACCGGATAGACATAGATCGGGTTGTAATAGCCCATCAGCACCAGCGGCGTATCCTTGTCTCCTTCGCGGAATTCACGCACCATCTGGAGCGTCTTCTTCATGGTCTGGCCGCTTTTCAGCGCGCGCTGGGACGACGCCTGGATGGCCGGGCCATCGGCCATCGGATCGGAGAAGGGCATGCCGAGCTCGACGATATCGGCGCCCGCCGCGGGCAGCGCTTTGAGCAGCGCCAATGCGGTGTCGTAGTCCGGGTCGCCGGCGGTGGTAAAGGTCACCAGCGCCGTGCGGGACTGGGCCTTGAGCGCGGCGAAACGCGCGTCGATACGGGCGGTCATTTGGCAAGCTCAACTATGCTATACCTCTCCCCAACGGGGCTACGGGATTCACACATTTTGTGTTTTTGTTGCTATTGCAACGCCTTTGAGCATGGTTGTCAGTTGCGGCCAGCCCCGTGCCATGGTTTTCGGGCCGGGCGGTTTGTAGTAGCAGTTCCAGCCGCCAAGCCGGGCCACAATCCAGGCAAGCCAGGCCAGAGAGCCCTTTTCATGGGGGTTTTTCTGCCGTTGCGTCCTGCCTTCCAGGGTTTTGCCGATCATGGCGGCAGGCTCTATCTGGCCCGCGTCGATGACATCGGTGGCCGGGCGCTCTGAGCCATCCCTGGCGTCGCGGAGCTGGATGATGCGTACCGCCGCCCCAAGCGCCATGGCGGCGAGTTTGAACAGCTTTTCGCCTGACGCCATCTGGCTTTCTTCCAGTTTCAGGCCATCGCTCTTGAGCACCCGAGAAGACTTCCTCGATGCGCCAGCGCAGCCGGTAAAGACGCACCACCTCACAGGCCTCTGCAAGCGTCGTCACCGGCAATGTGGTGACCAGACGCCACAGCAAAGGCGCAGCCCCTTCGGGCGCATCGATCTCCCGCGCCTCGACCACGTTCAGCTCAAGATAGTCAGGATCATCGCGCCAACAGCCATGTTGCGGACGCCTGATGCGTACCTGGCCAGCCTTCAGGACAACCCGCGCCGTGCGCCCTTTTCGACCGATGCGGCGCGAACCAACATCAACCCGCTGCCCGCCAAGCGCCGGCAGGGCCTCCAGAGCCGCGAACAGATGCCCGCCTGCGGCAAGATTACGGTCCTGCGCGGCGCGAATGATGACATCGACATTGTCAGGCCGGCGCGCAAAATGAGGGTAAATATCGCCTTCCCGGCCGGCCACCATCACCACCGCCGCCGCCGCGTCCAAAAGCACGCCGGCGGCGCTGGTCGCTTGCAGCCAGCGGTAGGATTCCTTGTCCGCAAAATCCCGCGCGCGCCGGTGTCGCAAACCCGTGTCCGAACGCGTCCAGATCTTGCTCCAGCACAGGCCGAGCAGCGCTTCGGTGTCGATGTCCACCGCGATCAACGGATGGATGAAAAAACCCAGCGCCTTGCCGTTACCGGCCGGCCCCAGCCCCTTGCGGCCCCTGTCACGGCCGGAGAAATTGATCTCCGTGGTGTCCTGGGCGACGACAATGCGCCGCCCCTGGGCCCCGCGTGGCGCGTGCGCGCGGCGAAACGATCGCCGATGGTTTCAAAGCTGATGTCGGGGGCCTCGAAAAAGCGGTGCGCGCCGACTTCTCCGGCCCGATCCCCGCCAAACTGCCTGACAACCAGCGAACCGCTTTCCACAATCGCCTCAAAAACCCGCTCGCCCCGCCTGTCCATCTGAATGTTCCTGGCGCCAAAGCCGCTCATCTCAATCTCCCGAATCATTGCCATGGGCCATTGAATCACAGCTTGACAACAAAGAAAATCCAACCCGAATCAAATGTGTGCATCCCGTAGCCCCGGTGGGGAGAGGCCGGCGTGGAACACGCCGGGTGAGGGGAACTTTTGGGGACAAAAAAATCATAACTTTCAATAAATTTCGAACCAGCTAACTTCCATAGCCACTCTCACATCTCCACGCCGAGATGCTTTGCCACCGCGAATACGTCCTTGTCGCCGCGGCCGCACAAATTCATCACCAGCAGATTGTCCGCGGGCAAAGCTGGCGCTAGTTTCTGCACATAAGCCAGCGCATGGGCGGGCTCCAGCGCCGGGATAATGCCTTCGAGCTTTGTGCAGAGCTGGAAGGCGTCGAGCGCTTCCTTGTCCGTCACCGCGACATAAGTTACCCGGCCGGTGTCCCTGAGCCAGGAATGTTCAGGGCCGACGCCGGGATAGTCGAGACCGGCGGAAATGGAATGCCCGTCGATAATCTGGCCATCGTCATTTTGCAGCAGATAGGTCCGGTTGCCGTGCAGCACGCCGGGCTTGCCGCCGGTCATGGAGGCGCAATGATCTTCCGGGTTGCTCAGGCCCAGCCCGCCGGCCTCAACGCCATAAATGGCAATTTCCTTGTCATCGAGGAAGGGGTGGAACAGGCCGATGGCGTTGGAGCCGCCGCCGATGCACGCTACCAGCGTATCCGGCAGGCGTCCCTCGGCTTCCTGCATCTGGTCACGCACCTCCTCGCCGATGACGGACTGGAAATCCCGCACCATGGCCGGATAGGGGTGCGGGCCGGCGGCGGTGCCGATGATGTAGAAGGTGTCGTGCACATTAGCGACCCAGTCGCGCAACGCTTCGTTCAAGGCGTCTTTGAGCGTGCCCGACCCGGCCGTGACGGGCCGCACTTCCGCGCCCAGCAGCTTCATGCGGAACACATTGGGCGCCTGGCGTTCGATGTCGGTCGTGCCCATATACACCACGCAAGGCAAATCGTAGCGCGCCGCCACGGTAGCCACCGCGACGCCGTGCTGCCCGGCGCCGGTTTCGGCGATGATGCGGGTCTTTTTCATGCGCCGCGCCAGCAGGATTTGCCCCAGGCAGTTGTTGATCTTGTGCGAGCCGGTGTGGTTCAGCTCATCGCGTTTGAAATAAACTTTTGCCCCGCCCAGCGCCTGCGTCAGCCGCTCGGCGAAATAGAGCGGGCTTGGCCGGCCGCCATAATGGGCCAGCATATGCGTCAGCTCGGTTTGAAAATCCGGGTCCGCCTTGGCTTCTTCATAGGCCTGCTCCAGCGCCAGGACCAGCGGCATCAGCGTCTCGGCCACGAAGCGTCCGCCATAAAGGCCGAAATGACCGCGCTCGTCGGGACCGGCGCGGTAGGTGTTCGGGGTATCGGGGAGGCTGGTCTTCGGCATCGAATTTATCCCGGTGATTTCGCGGCGGCGATGAACCGGCGGATCAGCTCCGCATCCTTTTCTCCCGGCGCGCTTTCAACACCCGAAGACACATCGACCGCCGCCGCGCCGGTCGCCGCGATCGCGGCCGCGACATTATCCGCATCCAGCCCGCCGGACAGCATAAAGCTGCCCTTGCCCTTAACGCCCATCAGCACCGGCCAGTCAAACGGGACGCCATTGCCGCCGGGCAGGGTCCGGCCCGCATCTTCCGGCTCCTTGGCGTCATAGAGAATCAGATCAGCGGCGCCTTCATAGTCGCGCGCAGCCGCCGCGTCGGCGGCGCTTTCCACCTTGATGGCCTTGATGATCTGGCGCCCGGTCAGCGCCTTTATTTCGCGCAACCGCCCGGGCGTCTCGCCGCCATGCAACTGAATGAGATCGGGCGCAACCTCATCGGCGATGCGTTTGACGGCCGCATCGTCCGGGTCCACCAGCAGGGCCACCGATTTGGCCCGTCCCCGTCCCTGATCGGCAAGCGCGCGCGCGCAAAAAAAATCCACGTTACGCGGGCTGGCGGGATAGAACACCAGGCCGAAATAGTCCGCGCCCGCGTCGAGGGCGGCGGCCAATGACTCCGGTGTGCGGAGTCCGCAGATTTTTACCTTTACACTCATGGCGCTATCGGTTGGCTGGGCGCGGGCCACGCGGGGCCACGTCAGATATCGTGCTCAAACTAGGAAATCGCGCCAGCGCTGTCCATGCAGCATCGGGCCGCGCTATTCCGCCGCCTCGCGTTCGCCGATGCGCGGCCGGGCCGCGATGCGCAGCTGCTCATTGAGCTGGTCCGTCTGGCGGCGCAGTCCCGCGATTTCCGTTGCGCGCCGGCGGGCGGTTTTGCGCCACTTGCCCTGGCCAAGCCAGGTGACCAGCCCGCCAAGCAGCACGCCGAACAGCAGCGCCGCCAGCAAGAACCGGTAAAACGGAGCGTTAAACGTCAGCAATAAATCCTGCGTTGCGAACGGGTCGAGATTGAGCGTCACCATGTGCCGGTTGGCGAGGGAAAAAGCCACACACACCACGCCGGCCGGCAGAATCACAAACAGCCAGAAAAATTTCCTGAACACACTGCCTCCCCGCATAACCCGCACTGCCTGGCGGGTGTTACATCCCTTCGCTGTCCGGCTGCCCGGGGCGATAATTGCGGTTCAACCGCTCGCGCAACCCTTTGCCGGTCTTGAAGAAGGGAACATATTTCTCTTCCACGAAGACCGTTTCGCCGGTACGCGGATTGCGCCCCTGCCGGGCGGTCCGGTGTTTTACGATGAAGGTGCCAAAACCGCGCAACTCAACCCGGTCGCCACGCGCCAGCGCGGCAATTATTTCTTCCAGAATTGTGTTGACGATGCGCTCGGCATCCCGCTGGTAGAGGTGCGGATTTGCCGCGCCCACCCTTTGAATTAGCTCCGACTTAATCATGATGCGACCACATAACTCCTCCCCCGCACCTATATCATCGCTCTAAAATGATTATTACCGGTGCGCTAGTTTCCCTGAACGTGCCAAACAGAAACCAAACCGTCAAGCTGTACGCGCTCCAATGCGTTGCCCTTGCCCAACAGATTATCAAGCATCGAAGTGGGTAAACCGGCTAGTCCGAGCACGGATTTCGCTGCCTTGCGCAGCCATCCAAGGCCCTTGGACCCCTCAGTTTCCCAGTCGATCACCTTCAGATCTTTCTCAATCTGGCGGTTTTCCTCAAGCCATGCGATCGCGTCGTCTTCGCCGCCGAGCTGGTCGATGAGTTTGAGTTTCAGCGCCTGACGGCCTGAATAAATGCGCCCATCGGTAAGTCCGGGTATGGCGTCGGGGTCGATAGACCGGCTTTTGGCGACCAGATCGACAAACCATTTCTGGGCTTCCGAAACCATCTCCTGGGTCAAGGTGCGCCCGGCCTCGTCCAGCGGTTGAAATGGCGAGGGTACGGCCTTGAGCGGTCCGCTCTTCACTTCTTCCATCTTGATGCCGAGTTTGTCGAGCATCCCGGTCACTTCCGCCCATTGCAGAATGACCCCGACAGATCCGGTAATGGAGGAGCCGCGTGCGATCACATGATCGCTGGCGATGCCCGCCATATAGGCGGCCGAGGTGGCGAGCGTGGAGAATACCGCCACGACAGGCTTTTTCTCGCGCAGCTTCAGCACCCCGCGATGCAGCGATTCGCCGCCAATGGTCGTGCCGCCGGGGCTGTTGATGCGCAGGATCACCGCCTTGACATGCGGCGAGAGGGCGATTTTCTTCAACATTTTCTCGCGCCCGGTATCCTCGCGGATCAATCCGGAAATCTCGACACGCGCGATGTGCGGCTGGTAACCTATAGCCTCGGCGATGTCTTCATCTTGCAAGGCAAAGCCCGCAACCAGGGCTATTATGGCGGCAATGGCGATCACGCGCCACAGGGCGACGCTGCGCTTCAGCCGCCTCCAGTCGACAAGAAAATCCGCTTGCAGGGGTCCAGCCTCACTCGCCGTGAAAAATCACAGCGTCCGATGTGTCGCGTGGAAATAGCGGTCAGGCTCATTCCTTGCTGCTATCGCCCGCATCCTTGCTCTCGCCATCCCTGCCGCCTTTGGCTGTTGTATCAGCACCGTCCTTGGCTTGGGCAGTTTTTTTCGCCTTGGCCTTGGGCTTGGGTTTGGGCTTGGCTTCAGTAACCGATTCATCCTTGGCCTTGACGGTCTTTTTCGCTTTGGCTTTTGGTTTGGCTTTTTTGGCCTTGCTCGCTGCGTCTTCGTCACCGCCTTCCTTGGCCTTGTCGAGGGCCGCGCCGAGAATATCGCCAAGCGAAGCACCGCTCACGGTCGAGCCATATTGCTTGATCGCCTCTTTCTCTTCCTTGACTTCAAGCGCCTTGATGGAGACGGAGACCTTGCGCGCCGCGCTATCCACTTTGGTGACGCTGGCATCCACTTTCTCACCGGCGGCGAAACGCTCGGGCCGTTGCTCGGAGCGTTCACGTGAGAGATCGGATCGGCGTATGAAGGTGGTGATGTCGGAATCCGACAGCCTGACTTCGATCCCCTTGTCCGTGACCTTGATGATCTCGCAGGTCACCCGCGCACCTTTCTTCAGACCGCCACCGGGCTTGAGGGGATCGCCCGCCAATTGTTTGATGCCCAGTGAAATGCGTTCTTTATCCACATCCGCTTCCAGCACCACCGCTTTGACCTCATCGCCCTTTTTATATTTCTTGATGGCGTCCTCGCCGGAGCGGGTCCAGTCCAGATCCGACAGATGGACCATTCCGTCCACGCCGCCGTCCAGGCCGATGAACAGGCCGAACTCGGTGATATTGCGGATGGCGCCTTCGATTTGCGTGCCGGCTGGATGGGAGTTAGCGAATGCAATCCAGGGATTTTCCTGGATCTGTTTCAGGCCAAGAGAAATTCGCCGCTTTTGTGGATTGACCTCAAGCACCTGGACTTCAACCTCCTGGCTGGTCGAAACAATCTTGCCGGGATGGATATTTTTCTTGGTCCAGCTCATTTCCGAGACGTGGATCAGGCCTTCGACACCCGACTCAAGCTCAACGAAAGCGCCATAGTCGGTGATGTTCGTTACCCTGCCCTTGATCCGGGTATCGACCGGATATTTAGTCTCTACGCCTTCCCAGGGGTCGTCCTCTAGCTGCTTGATGCCGAGAGAGATACGCTGTGTCTCGGGATTGATGCGGATGATCTGTACCTTGACGCTGTCACCCACGGTTACGATTTCGCTCGGGTGGCTGACGCGCCGCCAGGCCATATCGGTGACGTGCAGCAGGCCGTCAATGCCGCCAAGGTCGATAAAGGCGCCATAGTCGGTGATATTCTTGACCACGCCTTCGATAACCTGATCTTCCGCCAGCTTGGCGACGATCTCATTGCGCTGCTCGGCCCGGGTCTCTTCGAGAATCGAGCGCCGTGAGACGACGATATTGCCCCGGCGGCGGTCCATCTTGAGAATCATGAAGGGTTGCGGCGTATTCATCAGCGGCGCGATGTCGCGCACCGGGCGGATATCGACCTGACTGCCGGGCAGAAACGCCACCGCGCCGTCGAGGTCGACGGTAAAGCCGCCCTTGACGCGGTTGAAGATCACCCCTTCGCAGCGCTCGCCTTTCTTGAATTTTTCCTCGAGCAAGACCCAGCTCTCTTCCCGGCGCGCCTTTTCGCGCGAGAGCACCGCTTCGCCGAGCGCATTCTCAACCCGCTCGAGATAAACCTCGACTTCGTCCCCGACACAAACCGGCGTGTCCTGGCCCGGGAGCGAGAACTCTTTCACCGGAATCCGGCCTTCGGTCTTGAGCCCGACATCGATTACCGCCAGATCCTTCTCGATGGCGACAATCTTTCCTTTGACAACGGAGCCTTCTTCAAGCGAGGCCACCGCGAGAGATTCCTCCAATAGCGCGGCGAAATCCTCCCGCGTTGGGTTAAGTTCACTTGCCTGGGGTTCGTTCATCTATTCTCCGCTCGTCCTGCTCGGTGTCCGCCGCGAAGTCTACAATCTTCGCTGAGGGTTTCAAAATAATGGCTTGTCTCTGGCCGCTCCGGTGGTCCCGGCCCGGCGCTGAAAAATACCTGCTCTTCTCATTTGTGCCGAAATGGCGTACCGGATCATGGATTAAGCGTGATCCGGGCATGCCAAACGCCACGCCTATCGCATTGCAGTGCCGATAAGTTTGACGGCGACCTTGAACGCCGCTTCTATACCCAAATCCGATGTGTCGAGCAAGTGTGCGTCTTCGGCCGGCACCAGCGGGGAAATGGCCCGCGTGCGGTCGCGCGCGTCGCGGGCGGATATCTGGGCGTGGATTTCCTCAAAAGTGATGTCGTGTCCGGCTTCTGTCAACTCCTTGTGGCGGCGTTGCGCGCGCACTTGTGTCGAGGCTTCCACGAACAGTTTTACATCCGCGCCGGGGCACACGACCGTGCCGATGTCGCGGCCCTCGATCACCGCGCCACCGGGTCTTGCGGCGAACGCGCGCTGATAGTCCACCAATGCCTTGCGTACGCCTTTCAGCCTGGCCACCAGAGCCGCCGCTTCGGCGATCCGGGGTGTGCGCAAGCCGGGGTCATCGAGAGTTTCAGGGTCGATGTCGCGCGCGGTTTGCGCCGCCGCTCCTTCGTCATCCAGCGCCGTGCCGCTGGCGATCATGTCACGGGCCACCGCCCGGTACAGCGCGCCGGTGTCGAGATGCCCCAGGCCATAATGTTTTGCGAGCTGTTTCGCCAGGGTGCCCTTGCCCGACGCCGCGGGTCCGTCCATTGCGATAATCATGCACTGAACCTAGCCGCTCTCGATTTGCGCGCCAAGACCGCGCATCAGTTTGGCGAAGCCAGGGAAAGAGGTGGCGATGATGCCGGCATTTTCGATTACCACCGGAGCTTTGGCCCCCAGACCCAGAACAAGAAAGGACATGGCGATGCGATGATCCATATGGGTTTCGATTTGGCCGCCGCCCGCCACCATGCCTGTACCGCGAATAACCAGCCAGTCATCGCCCGCGCGCGCGTCTACCCCGCAGGCGATCAGCCCGGCGAGGGTGGCGGCGAGCCGGTCGCTCTCCTTGATGCGCAGCTCTCCCAGACCCTCCATGCGGGTTTCGCCTTGCGCGAAGGCCGCGACCACGGCCAGAACCGGATATTCATCGATCATCGACGGCGCGCGTTGTGCCGGAACCCGCACGCCGGTGAGCGGACCGGACATGATGCGGATATCGGCGACGGGTTCGCCGCATTCGTCGCGCGAATTGGTGAACTCAATCTTGGCGCCCATCTCCTTGAGCGTGTCGTAGAAACCGGTGCGCGCCGGGTTCGCCAGCACGCCTTCAATGGTGATTTGCGAGCCTTGCGTCACCACTGCGCTGGCGGCCAGAAACGCAGCTGAGCTGGGGTCGCCGGGCACTGTTATGTCTTGCCCCTCAAGTTCCGCATCGCCGCTCACCGTGATGGCCGTGCGTGTCCCGTCCCGGCGGATGGTGAGTTTTGCGCCGAAATGGCGCAGCATGCGCTCGGTATGGTCGCGGGTTGGCCGGGTCTCTATCACGGTGGTTTTGCCCGGGGCATGCAGCCCGGCCAGAAGTATGGCGGATTTCACCTGGGCGGAGGGAACCGGCACTTCATAGTCTATTGGCAGCAGATCGGGCGTGCCGGTAAGCGTGAGCGGCAGCGTATCGCCCGCACCTTCCACGTCCAGCCCCATGCGTTTCAATGGGTCAAGAACCCGTCCCATGGGACGTTGGCTGAGCGATTCGTCGCCAGTGAAGGTTGCGCGCACATCCTGTCCGGCGATGACCCCCATCATCAATCGCGCGCCGGTGCCGGAGTTGCCAAAATCGAGCGTATCAGGCCGGGCCGTCAATCCGCCGGTCCCGCGTCCTGTAACACACCAGCTTTTCCCCTGTTGTTCGACGCGCGCGCCAAGCGCGCCAAGGGCTTTGCCCGTCGCCAGGACATCCTCAGCCTCCAAAAGGCCCGTGATATGCGTCTTGCCCGTTGCCAGCGCGCCGAGAATCAGCGCCCGGTGCGAGATGGATTTGTCGCCGGGAACGTTAAGGCTCCCTTGCAGGGAGGTCGACTTCGAGGCTGTCAGTGGATCGGACATAGTCTCTTAAAAGATGGCGGAAAAACGCCTCGTGCCGGCGCACGCGATTGAACCGCCAGACCTCAATTCCGTCACTGTTGAAGAGTGCAGCGCCGTTTGCATGCGTTTTAGCTTTTGACAGCGGCGTCTTATCATGTCAAGGAACCCGCGATTTACATGATTTGGGAATGCGTCATGGCCAAGGAAAAGCGCGGCACAAAGAGACTTTGCGAAAGTTGTGGCGCCATGTTCTACGATTTGGACCGCTCGCCGATCGTTTGCCCCTTATGCGAGACACCATTAGCTGTGGAAAAACCAAAGCCCAGGACTGTGCCGAAGCCCAGGCGCGGGCGCGGGCCTGGGCTTCGGCACAGTCCCACGCCCACGCCCACGCCCACGACCGAGACCAAGGAAGAAGTGGTAGCACTCGAGGAAACAGCCGCACCGAAGCCTAATCCGGACTTAATCAGTCTTGAAGATGCGGCTGAGGAGGAAGAGAATGACGATGAGGCGAAGCTCGCCGAGCTCGGCGACGATGAGGTGGAAATCCCGCCCGAAGACAATGAAGATGTCTTGATTGTGGAGGATGAGGAAGATTCCGGGCGGGACTACGGCAAGAAATCGTAGCGCCCCTGCATCTGGCGGCGTTCAGGAAATGAAGGGGTCAGCATTGCGCTGGCCTCTTTCTCGTTATGATGCTCACATGGGTCAACGCAATGAAGAATGACAGCAGCAGGTTCTCGTTTGAGATACCCGGCTTACTTCGGTCGGCCTTTTATGCCGTCCGATACGTAGATTGGCGCAAAAGAATCCTGGCTTGGATAACTGATCACGAACGCGGCGAGCGGTGTCAGCTTTCTGAAGATGAAGACCACATGATGATGGTGCTTGGCGAGAATCTGATG
>JADFHH010000296.1 GCA_022567275.1 Pseudomonadota bacterium
CAATTTGATCATTCGTAAGTCCTTTTCCCTTAGAATTGTTGATATATGTAATCATATTATAATAATCATTTCTATTCTTGAAAAGATATTTCTCGTATTTCCTCCTATACCATTCCTGCAATATAACATACAAAACAACCGCAGCAACTATGATTAAGATTATTATTAAAATAAGTAAAGCTATCGGCCGTTCTTTCTCATCTGGAGGACTGCCTCCAGAAATGCTTAAACGATTAATTGGAGGAGAAATAAACAAAGGTAAATTTCTAAAATCGACATCTTCTGTCGTAGAGAAAATAATCGTCTTTTCAGAATCTGAAATACTTATTCGAACATACCCAGATTCTTCTCTCTCAAAATAATCTTCCTGGAATCTTAGATTTTCCAAATCTCTCATAATAACATAATATTCGTAAGTTAAACTTGAGTTCTCTTTAAGACTAAGTTCGAAAACTCTTATCACTGGTTCAGTAGAATGTTGGTACAACGCCGAAATCTCTCTGTAAGTTAGTTTCGCTTCAATATTATCATCGTTCCAAAGTTGAACGGCATCAATATAATTCTCTTCATCTCTGGAATCATATTTTCCTCCCCCGACAATTTCCAAAATATCCAAATTTCTGTTTCGCCTGGGCCAGAGGCTGACGTAGCATCGCCGCCATGCCGCCTGTTCGTTTAATTCTTGCTGCTGTTGCGGCTTGTGCATTGCTCTGGTTGTCCGCGCCAGCGAAATCCGCCGATATTCCCGTCGATCTGGAGCTTGTGCTTGCGGTTGACGTTTCGATGTCGATGGACAACTTCGAGAAGCAAATGCAACTTCAGGGCTATGTCGCGGCCATGCGCGATTCCCAGGTTTTGCGCGCGATCGAGTCCGGGCCGCACAAGCGCATCGCCGTCATTTTCGTGGAGTGGGGCGGCGTGAATTTTCAAAACATCAAGGTGCCCTGGACGCTGATTGACGGAAATGAGGCCGCCATCAGGTTTTCGGAGCAGCTCGCGCGCCGCGGGCTGACCGCTTTGCCACGCACGTCCATTTCATCGGCAGCGCTTTATTCAGCAGCGCTGTTCGAGGACAACGGATTTAACGGCACGCGCCGTGTCATTGATATTTCCGGCGACGGACCGAACAACCAGGGCGTATTCGTGCACCATGCCCGCGATGCCGTGGTCTCCAGGGGGATTACCATCAATGGCCTTCCGGTGATGCTGCGCGCCGGGCAGGCGCCGGGCTTTTTCGATCTGGCCAAACTGGATATCTATTACGAGGATTGCGTGATCGGCGGCCCGGGGGCCTTTATCGTGCGGGTGCGGAATGCGAAGAATTTCGCCCGCGCCATACGCCGGAAACTCATTCTCGAGGTTTCAGGGGGGCAGCCCAGAGTCATCCGCGCGCAGAGCGTCTGGCGGGCGCCGCCCCGCATCGATTGCCGGATCGGGGAAAAACTCTGGGATGAATGGCTTTTGGATCAGGATTAGGGTCAATCAGACTTGCCAAACCCGCCACCCGTCGGCGTGACGATAATAATCGCATCGCCCGGCTCCAGCACGGTGTGGTCGCAGCCCTTGAGCTTTTCGATCTTGCCACCGGCGCGGCGCACGGAATTGGCGCCTAATTCACCCGGTTCAGCGCCATTCATCCCGTGCAGCCGCACCTCGCGGTAGCCGGAAAGAATCGCGCATTCCATGCGTTCGAGAAACCTTATGGTGCGGGAAATGCCGTCGCCCGCGCGCCATTTGCCCTTGCCGCCCGAGCCTTTGCGGATATGGAAATCCTCCAGCAGGACGGGATAGCGTAATTCCAGTATCTCCGGGTCGGTCAGCCGCGTGTTGGTCATGTGGACATGGACCGCATCGGCGCCGTCGAAGCCGGGGCCCGCGGGCGCGCCGGAACAGATGGTTTCGTAATATTGATAGCGGTCGTTGCCAAAAGTGAGATTGTTCATGGTGCCCTGGGATGCGCCCAGCGCGCCGAGCGCGCCGAACAGGCAGTTGGTCATCATCTGGCTGGTTTCCACATTGCCGGCGACGACGGCGGCCGGGTAGACCGGCGAGAGCATGGAGTTTTCCGGCAGCACGATCTTGATGGGTTTCAGACACCCGGCATTCATCGGGATGCGGTCGTCCACCATGACGCGGAAGACGTAGAGCACGGCGGCGCGGGTGACCGGTTCGGGCGCATTGAAATTATTGTTTTGCGCCGGGCTGGTGCCGGTGAAATCGACCGTTGCCGTGCGCGCTTTCTTGTCCACCGTGATGGCGACGCGGATATGCGTGCCCTGGTCCATCTCGACCTGAAAGGAACAATCCTTCAGCACATCGATGACCCGGCGCACGCTCTCTTCCGCATTGTCCTGCACATGGCCCATATAGGCATGCACCGTTTTGAGGCCGAAATGGGCGATCACTGCGCGCAACTCGGCCACGCCTTTCTCGTTGGCCGCCACTTGCGCCTTCAGATCGGCGATATTGTCGTCCGGGTTGCGCGCGGGATATTTCGCACCTGCTAGAAGCGCGCGCGATTCCGCCTCACGGAAGCGGCCGTCTTCGACCAGCAGGAAATTGTCGATATAGACGCCTTCCTCCTCGATTGTTTTGGCGTCGGGGCTCATGGAGCCCGGCGTAATTCCGCCGATGTCCGCATGGTGGCCACGGCTCGCGACATAAAACAGGATTTTTTCTTCATCATCGTCGAACACCGGCGTGACGACGGTGAGGTCGGGCAGATGGGTGCCGCCATTATAAGGCGCGTTGAGCATATAGACGTCGCCGGGGCGCAGCTTACCTTCATTCTCGCGGATGATGGTCTCGACGCTCCTGTCCATGGAGCCCAGATGCACCGGCATATGCGGCGCGTTGGCGATCAGCTGCCCCTGGGCATCGAACAGCGCGCAGGAGAAATCGAGCCGCTCCTTGATGTTGACCGAATGGGCGGTGTTTTGCAGCGCCACGCCCATTTGTTCGGCAATCGACATGAACAGATTGTTGAACACTTCGAGCATGACCGGGTCGGCGTGCGTGCCCACCGCGAGCTGTTTCGGGCGCGGTGCTATGCGCGTGAGCAGCAGATGGTCATGCACCGTGACCCGCACCCCCCATCCAGGCTCCACCACGATGGTCTGATTGTCCTCGATGACAATGGCGGGGCCGGAAATTTCATGGCCCGGCGCCAGCTGGCGGCGCAGATATACACCCGCCTCGTGCCACGCGCGGTTTGAATAAAAGCGCGTGATGGTGTGCGGCCCGGGCGCGCGCGTTTTGCTCAGGGCCAGTTCCGGCTCTTGCACATCCGCGCCGCCGCCGCCGGTTTCCACCTCGATCGCCTCGATGATGAGTGCGCGGTCCGGATCGGTGAAACCGAAACGCTGTTTGTGCATGGCCTCGAAAGTTTCCCTGAGTTGTTCCGCTGACGAGGCGGCGCTCTCATCTCCCTCCCCCTTGACGGGGGAGGGTTGGGGAG
>JADFHH010000297.1 GCA_022567275.1 Pseudomonadota bacterium
TGAGCGCGTGGTGCTGGCGGCCGGGCCGATCGGCATCATGGCGGCGGCGATGGATATTGTCGTGCCCTATATCCATGAGCGCGAGCAATTCGGGCAGCCTATCGGTATGTTTCCGCTGATGCAGGGCAAGCTCGCAGATATGTATACCACCATGAATGCCTGCCGCGCTTATGTTTACGCCGTTGCGAGCGCTTGCGATCGTGGCGAAACGACCCGTAAGGACGCCGCGGGCTGCATTCTCTACGCCGCTGAAAAGGCCACCCGGTTCGCGCTCGAAGCCATCCAGTGCCTCGGGGGTAACGGCTATATCAACGACTATCCCACCGGGCGGCTGTTGCGCGATGCCAAGCTCTATGAGATCGGCGCCGGGACATCGGAAATACGCCGGATGCTCATCGGCCGGGAACTGTTCAACGAGAGCGCGTGATGACGGTCTTTCAATCGGTACTTTCGACCGGCTCCGAAACCTTCGCGGCCAACAAGGCGGCGATGGAAACGCAGATGCAAGCGGTGGCCGACGCCGCCGCGCGTATCATGCGCGGCGGGCCGAAGGCCTCTCGCGAACGCCATGTGAAGCGGGGCAAGCTGTTGCCGCGCGACCGCATCGCGGCGCTGCTCGATCCCGGCTCGCCGTTTCTGGAGGTCGGGCTGTTCGCGGCGAGGGACGTCTATCCCGACGATGTCCCTGCCGCCGGCGTCCTGACCGGCATTGGTTCTGTCGAGCGCCGCGACTGCATGATCGTTTGCAATGATGCGACGGTGAAGGGCGGGACTTATTTCCCGTTGACGGTCAAAAAGCATCTGCGCGCGCAGGAGATCGCCGAACAAAACCGCTTGCCGTGCCTTTATCTGGTGGACTCGGGCGGGGCCAACCTGCCGAACCAGGACGAGGTTTTCCCGGACCGCGAGCACTTTGGCCGCATCTTCTTCAACCAGGCGCAAATGAGCGCCAAAGGCATCGCCCAGATTGCCGTCGTCATGGGCTCTTGCACCGCGGGCGGGGCGTATGTACCCGCCATGAGCGATCAGGCGATTATCGTCAAGCAGCAGGGGACCATCTTCCTTGCCGGACCGCCGCTGGTGAAAGAGGCGACCGGCGAGGTGGTGGACGCGGAAACCTTGGGGGGGGCGGACACCCATACCCGCCTTTCCGGCGTTGCCGACTATATGGCGGAAGATGACGCGCACGCGCTGGCGCTGGCGCGGCAGATCGTCCGCCATCTTGGGCCGAGGCCCGTACCGAACATCGATATTTGCGCGCCCCGCGCCCCGCTTTATGACCCGGAGGAAATTATGGGTCTCGTGCCGGGCGACCCGAAAACGCCTTACGATGCGCGTGAGCTGATCGCGCGGCTGGTGGACGGCTCGGAGTTCGAAGAGTTCAAGGCCCGGTTTGGCACAACGCTGATTTGCGGTTTTGCCCATCTCGAGGGCATGCCGGTGGGTATCCTCGCCAACAATGGCGTGCTGTTCTCGGAAAGCTCGCTGAAGGGGGCGCATTTCATCGCGCTCTGCTGCCAGCGTAAAATTCCGCTGCTTTTTTTGCAAAACATCACCGGTTTCATGGTCGGCCAGAAATACGAGGCCGGCGGCATAGCAAAAGATGGCGCCAAGCTGGTCACCGCGGTTTCCACCGCCGCGGTACCAAAGATCACCGTCATTGTGGGCGGCTCGTTCGGGGCTGGAAATTATGGCATGTGCGGGCGGGCCTTCGGGCCGCGATTCTTGTGGATGTGGCCGAATGCCCGCATTTGCGTTATGGGCGGACCGCAGGCCGCGGGCGTGCTCGCCGCGGTCAGGCGTACGGGGATCGAGCGCCGGGGCGAGGAGTGGACGGCGGATGAAGAAATCGCCTTCAAGCAACCGCTTCTCGATCAGTTTGAAAGCCAAAGCCACCCCTTCTACGCTTCGGCCCGCCTTTGGGACGACGGCATCATCGACCCGCGTAAAACCCGTGAGGTGGTCGCGCTTTCTCTCAAAGCCTGCCTCAACGCGCCGGTGGAAGAGACCCGCTTTGGTTTGTTCAGGATGTGAGCGCGCCCATGTTCTCCAAAATCCTGATAGCGAACCGCGGCGAAATCGCTTGCCGGATTATCTCCACTGCCCGCGCCATGGGGATCGAGACGGTTGCCGTTTATTCGGATGCCGATGCGCATGCACTGCATGTGGAAATGGCGGATGAAGCGGTGCATATCGGCCCGGCGCCGGCGGCGGAAAGCTATTTGCTGGCTGAGCGTATCATCGAGGCGGCGCTGGAAACCGGGGCCGGGGCGATACATCCCGGCTATGGGTTCCTGTCGGAAAATCCCGATTTCGTGACGGCAATCGAAGCCGCGGGTCTGACCTTTATCGGACCCTCTGCGGCCGCCATCGCCAGGATGGGTCTGAAAGATGCCGCCAAAACGCTGATGCAAGGGGCCGGTGTGCCCGTAGTTCCAGGCTATCACGGCGACAATCAAGACACCGAATTTCTCGCCACCGAAGCTGAAAAGACCGGCTATCCGGTGCTCATCAAGCCGCGCGCGGGCGGCGGCGGAATAGGCATCCGCAAAGTGGACCGGGGAGACGATTTCGCCGCCGCTCTGGAAAGTGCACACCGCGAAGCGCAGGCAAGCTTTGGCGACCCGCATGTCCTGATCGAAAAATACATCGGCGCCCCGCGCCATATCGAGGTGCAGATCTTCGGCGATATTCACGGCAATTTCATCCATCTGTTCGAGCGCGACTGTTCGCTGCAGCGCCGCTACCAGAAGGTGATCGAAGAAGCTCCCGCGCCCGGCATGAGCGATGAGATGCGCGCGGCGATGACCGATGCCGCGCTCAAGGCGGCCAAGGCGATCGGCTATACCGGGGCCGGCACGGTGGAGTTCATCGTCGATGGCAGCGGACCGCTCAGGCCCGATGGTTTCTGGTTCATGGAGATGAACACGCGGTTGCAGGTCGAACATCCGGTGACGGAAGCTATTACCGGGCATGATCTGGTCGAATGGCAAATCCGGGTCGCCGCGGGTGAGCCTCTGCCGGAATCCCAGGCCGAACAGCGCATTGACGGCCATGCCTTCGAGGCGCGGCTTTACGCGGAGGATGCCGCGAACGGCTTTCTTCCCGTCACCGGGCGGCTGCACCATCTTGCATTTGGCGACGCGCGCATCGACACCGGTTTTGGGCAGGGCGGCGTCATCTCTCCGCATTACGACCCGATGATCGCGAAGATCATCTGCCATGGCGCAACCCGGGCCGAAGCGCTTGCCAGGTTGCGCCGCGCGCTTGGGCGTACGCATGTGGCCGGAACGATAACCAATATCGGCTTCCTGTCCGCGCTTTGCGCCCATGAAGGGTTCGCGGCTGGAGATACCGGCACCGGCCTCATCGAGCGGGATTTGAAGCTGCTGACCGCGACGGGAAATATTCCCGAGCTGGCGATCGCCTTCGCCGCTATCGTGGCGCTCGATCT
>JADFHH010000298.1 GCA_022567275.1 Pseudomonadota bacterium
TGCAGGAAAAACTCATCCAGTTTCTCCGTCACCACCATCCCCAGATCCGTCGCGTGAAACTTCTTCTCGATTTGTTCCACGTAACCACGATCCTGAATCGTCGAAATGATCGTCGCGTAGGTACTAGGCCTGCCGATCCCTTCCGACTCCAACGACTTAACCAGCGAAGCCTCCGTGTAACGTGCGGGCGGCGCCGTAAAGTGCTGACTGCGATCCACCTGGAACGGATTGACTTCCTGTCCCTCATTTAATTCCGGCAGCAACTGCTCGCCGCTACTGATCGTCAGACCGCTGACCTTCATGAATCCGTCAAAGACCAACTTACGCCCACTCGCCCTGAACACCGCCTCGCCCCCGTCCGCCGGTGCCGTAATACTGATACTCGTCACGTCCCATTGCGTCGGCGACATCTGGCAGGACACGAAGCGATTCCAGATCATCTCATAGAGCTTCATCTGATCCCTGTCCAGATCCCCAGCCAAATCCTCAGGCCGAAATCGAACATCCGGGTCAAAAACTGCATATGGCCAAAAGCCTGATATTCGCCGCCCATGACGCCATAGGACATGACGAGCTTGCCGTCGCGCGACACCATGCCGGGAATGATCGTATGCATGGGGCGTTTACCGGGCGCGATGCAGTTGGGGTGCGCCGGATCGAGGACAAAACTCATCGCCCGGTTATGCAGCACCACGCCGGATTTTGGCGCCATCAGGCCCGAGCCGAAACCGTAATACAGCGTATTGATGAAGCTGCAGGCGTTGCGGTCCTTGTCGACCACGGTGATATAGACTGTGTCTTTGTGCTCAGGCGCAGAAATGTCAGGCAATCCGGTCATGGCTTTGCCGGGGTCGATTTCCTTACGTAATTCATCCGCATGCTCGCGCGAAAGCAACCATTTTACCGGAACATCCGCCTGGGCAGGATCGGCGAGATAGGCCGCGCGGTCGTGATAGGCCAGACGCCCGGCCTCGATTTCCCGGTGCAGTCGTTCCGCTGAAAGCGGGGCGACGCCCGCCTCGATTTCGCTCACGATGTTGAGCAGCAAAAGCGCGATGACGCCCTGACCATTCGGCGGGCACTGGTGCACCTGGTAGCCTTTATAATCGCTCGAAATCGGATCCACATATTCGCCCGCGACGCTGGCGAAATCTTCCATGGTGTGCAGTCCGCCCCTGGACTGCAAATAACCAACAATATCTTGCGCAATCGCACCGTGATAAAACGCGTCGCGGCCCTCCTTGGCGATGGTCTCCAGCGTGTCCGCCAGTTGCGGCTGGCGGTGCAGGGAGCCGGCGGCGGGCGGTTTTCCGTCCTTCAGGAACACGCGAGAGAGATTTTCGTCACTTCGGAGTATCTCGATCTGGCTGGCGAAATCGACGCTGACGCGCGAGGAGACCGGATAACCCTCGCGCGCAAAACCAATCGCGGGCTGAAAAAGTTCGCCAAACTCTTTTGTGCCATGCGCCTTGAGCAGCCGGTCCCAGCCGTCAACCGCGCTCGGCACGCTCACCGCATGGGGGCTTTGGCGCGTGATTTCCGTGATGCCCTGTTCAGCGTACCATTCCGCCGTGGCCGCTTCTGGCGCGCGCCCGGAGCCGTTAAAGGCGACAATCCCGTCCGTGCCGCCGGGGGAATAAAGGCAGAAACAATCGCCGCCGATGCCGGTCGAGGCCGGCTCCACCACGCATTGTACGGCGCAAGCCGCGATCGCCGCATCCATGGCGTTGCCGCCCGCTTGGAGCACATCGATGGCGGTCAGGCTCGCCAGGGGGTGTGACGTGGCAGCCATACCCTTTGTGGCGTGGACGGGGGAGCGGCCGGGCAATTCAAGATTTCTCATGGGTCTGCGCTGTGCGGGTTCCGGTTGACAAATGCGCCCTTCGCTTCCACAGCGCGAAATGCTATTTGGCGGGTAAAGCGGAGGGGCAATTGTCACTAAATCATATCGAATTGATGAGCGATACCCAGACTAGGCCGACGCCCGGAATGCGCGAAGCCATATCGAACGCCGAGGTGGGCGATGAGCAGAGTTTTACCGATCCAACTGTAAATGCGCTGGTGGAGCGCGTGGCAGAACTGTTTGGCGCCGAAAGCGCCGTGCTGCTGCCATCGGGCACCATGTGCAACCAGATATCGGCGGCGGTGCATTGCGGACCCGGCGATGACATCATCGCTGAACGCTCCGCGCATATTGTCGGCGTCGAAGGCGGCGGTATTTCCGTCCTCGCCCGCGCCGGCGCCTACCCGATCGACGGGGAGCGCGGCGTGTTCACGGCGCAGCAGGCCGAAGCCGCCATCCGCCCGGTCCGGCGCTATGCCCCGCGCAGCCGCGTCATTTCCATCGAGCAGACGGCGAATCTGGCCGGCGGCACCATATGGCCGCTCGAAACCATCCGCGCGGTGGGCGAGGTGGCCAGGCGCCACGGGCTCAAACTGCATATGGATGGCGCGCGCATTCTCAACGCAACCGTCGCCACCGGTATAGCGGCGAAGGACTATGCGAAAGGCTTTGATTCCGTGTGGATCGATCTCTCCAAGGGGCTTGGCTGCCCGATTGGCGCGGTGCTCGCCGGGTCATCAAAATTTATCGAGCAGGCGTGGCAATGGAAGCAGCGTATCGGCGGCGCCATGCGCCAGGCCGGTATTATCGCCGCGGCAGGGTTGTACGCGCTGGACCATCACGTGGAGCGGCTGGCGGACGACCATGCCAACGCAAAACTGCTGGCCGAAAAGCTGGCGCCGCTCGATGGCCTGGGTGTCGAGCCGGAACATGTCGATACCAATATCATTGTCATTGATGTCTCCGCATCGCGCGCCGATGCCGCTTCGTGGAGCAAAAAGCTGGGTGAAAAAGGCGTGCGCATGGCGGCCATCGGCCCGAACAGTTTGCGCGCCCTGACCCATCTCGATGTCACCCGGGAGGAAGTGGAACGCGCGGCGGACATTTTCAAAACCCTTGCCACCGGGGAACTGGCTCCGGCGTAACATGACCCCAGGCGATAAACCCCAATGGTATGAGAAGTTCGTCCGCACGCTTGGCGCGCTCCCGGCCACGGACGGCGAGGCGCAAGCGGCCGCGCGCGCGCGTCAGGACACCCTCACCAAGCCTCCGGGGGCGCTGGGACGGCTGGAAGATTTTGCCTGCTGGCTCGCCGCATGGCAGGGGCGCGAGAAACCATCGCTTGAGCATGTCGACGCGCTGGTGTTCGCCGGCAATCACGGCGTCACGGCGCAGGGCGTCTCGCCCTATCCCCCCAGCGTCACCGCGCAGATGGTGGCCAATTTTGAAAGCGGCGGCGCGGCCATCTGCCAGCTCTGCGAAGTTTTTGGCGCGACGCTGAGCGTCATCGCCCTCGATCTGGATGACCCCACCGCCGATATGACGCTTGAACCCGCCATGAGCGTGGCGGCGTGTGAGGACGCCCTGGCGCGTGGTGCGAGCGCG
>JADFHH010000299.1 GCA_022567275.1 Pseudomonadota bacterium
ATGAGAGTTTGCGCGACCGGGTCATCCTGCTGGATGGCTGGAGCAAGACATACGCCATGACCGGCTGGCGGCTCGGCTATGGCGTGTGGCCGCAAAAGCTCGTTGACCATGCCCGGAAGCTGGCGGTCAATTGCCATTCCTGTGTCAATGCGGCGGCGCAATTCGCCGGCATCGCGGCGCTCGAAGGCCCGCAGGACTGCGTGGCTCAGATGGTTTCGGCATTCGATGAGCGCCGCGCCTTTGTCGCCCGGCGGATCAACAAGATCGCCGGCATCCGCTGTACGCTGCCCAAGGGGGCATTCTACGCCTTCCCCAATATCACCGGCACGGGATGGGATGAACGTATCCTCGCATCGGCGCTGCTGGAAGAAGCCGGCGTCGCGACCGTTGCCGGAACCGATTTTGGCAGCTTTGGCGCGGGCTTTATTCGCCTCTCCTGCGCCAATTCCCTGGACAATATCGCCAGCGCACTCGATCGCATCGAAACATTTCTCGCCGAACACAGCCCCCGCCGGACCGGCTGATCCAGCGTTTGCCAGCGTCCGCGGGCGGCAAAATCGTGACAAAATGGCAACTGCATTTGAAAATCGACATGCTTGAGTGCGGTTTAGTGTTGAATTACTGCTTTACATCTGCGATAAAGATATCACGGTTTGAATGTCGCACTTGCACATCGCTTGCAGCGTCGTATGGAGTTTTATTGGGGGGGCGAGCCCAGACCCTTACCCCGAGTTTTCCAAGACAGGGTCCAGGCTTGCTGAATACAGGGAATCGGTCCGGTGTACCCCCGGGCCGATTTCAATTTGGGCCGTTCAGGACATAAAAAACCTAAAAAGCGCCGCGGAACGCGCCGCCGTCGATCAGCAGGTTCTGCCCTGTGATATAGCCGGCATGGGCGCTGCACAGGAAGGCGCAGGCTTGGCCAAACTCATCCGGAGTGCCAAAGCGCGCGCTCGGAATTGCGGCCATGCGCCGCGCTGCGATGTCAGCGAACGGGACGCCCTGCTTGTCCGCTTCGCCTTGCAGGCCGGATTTCAGCCTGTCCGTGTCGAAGGCGCCGGGCAGGATGTGATTGATGGTCACATTGCTGGCGGCCACCTGTCTGGCGACACCGGCAAGAAAGGCTGTCAGGCCAGCGCGTGCGCCCGAGGAAAGGTCGAGACCGGAGATCGGGCTCTTCACGGATGCGGAAGTGATGTTGACGATGCGCCCGAATTTGCGTTTGACCATCGGCTCGATCACCGCCTGGATGAGTTCAATCGGCGTGACCATATTCATGATGACGCCGGTGATTATGGCTTCGCGCGCAAGCTCGCTATAGTCCTTGCGCGGCGGCCCGCCATTATTGTTGACCAGTATATCCGGTTCGGGCATCGCCGCGAGCAGCGCTTTCTGCCCCTGCGGCGTGGAGATGTCAGCGGCGACGGGGATGATTTGCGCGCCGGTCTGCTTCGCGATGTCCTCCGCTGCCGCCTGGAGCACCTGCTCGTCGCGGCCATTGATGACAACTTTCACGCCCGCCTGCGCCAGCGCATGGGCGCAAGCCCGGCCCAACCCCTTGCTCGATGCGCACACAATGGCCGTGCGTCCGGCAATGCCTAAATCCATTGGCTGTTACCTCCTGATTTTCCTGGCTCATGACCGCATACATGCAATGTATGCATGTCCGCGCCGCTCTGACAAAAAAAGAGACCCGGAAAAATCCGGGTCTCTCAGTAATATCAAGCGTCTGCGTGGAGGGGACGCTTGGGGGGAACTCTTTGGTCCTCTTGATTTGGGGGCATTAAATATGATTTCAAGGGGGCGAGAGATAATTTTTAATATTTTTTTGCGGATGGCCGATGAATCTCGATAAACCGCCGGTTTTTGGCGACATTACCGCCGCGTCCGAACGCCTTGCGGGGAAGGCGGTACAAACGCCGCTGCTTGAATCTCCGGCGCTCAATGCGCGGGCGGGCGGGCGCATACTCATCAAGCCGGAAAATTTGCAGCGCATGGGCGCATTCAAGTTTCGCGGCGCCTATAATGCGATTTCCAGGCTTGACCCGGAGAAGTGGCCGGGCGGCGTGGTGACCTGCTCGTCGGGCAATCACGCCGGCGGGGTGGCGGAGGCGGCGCGGCTCTGCTCTTTGACGGCGACAATCGTCATGCCCAGGGATGCGCCGGCGATCAAAATCTCACGCACGCACGCGGCGGGCGCGGAAATTGTCACTTACGACCGTATCAAGGGCAATCGCGAGCAAATCGCCGCCGATATCTCGAATGAGCGCGGCGCCTGTTTCATCCCGCCCTATGATCATCCCCATATCATCGCCGGGCAGGGCACCGTTGGTCTGGAGTTGATGCGCCAGGCCGAGGCGCTGGGCGCGCGGCCCGATTGCCTGCTGACCCCTTGCGGCGGCGGCGGGCTGAGTGCCGGGCTGGCGCTGGCGGTCAAGCATTTTCATCCCGGTATCGAGGTCATCGCGGTCGAGCCCGAAGGGTTCGATGACCATGCGCGTTCGCTGTTGTCGGGGCGGCGCGAGAAAAACGACGCGCTGGCGGGTTCGATTTGCGATGCGCTTCTGGCGCCCATGCCGGGCGAGCTGACCTTCCAGATCAACTCGCGGCTGTTATCCGGCGCTCTGAGCGTGAGCGACGATGAAGTCCGCGAGGCGATCCGGTATGCCTTCAACGAGCTGAAACTTGTGCTGGAGCCCGGCGGCGCGGTGGCGCTGGCGGCACTGCTGAGCGGGCGCATGGATGCGAAAAACCGGACCATTGCCGTGGTGCTGTCGGGCGGCAATATCGACGGCGATCAGTTCGCTGATATTCTGGCGGGATGTCACGGAATATGGGGTGAGAACTCATATTTAAGTAGCCAATGCCCATCCATTCGATCTGACTTCCGATATTGGGCGCGAAGCGGGCCTAATAAAAGTGCGTGGCGACTTCCGGTTCGTGACCCAACTCAGACATTGGGCCAGTGCATGAGCACGTGGTTCGAAGTTGCGTCATATCTGCGCCAGCGTAGTATGAGGCCGGTCTTCATCGTCGCCTCAAGGTTTCTCAAGAGCAAACACAATCTTGACCAATCGTTGTGCCCTATGAGTTACTTCGATTGGCCTGCCTAAGCTGCACGCGACTGATCACAACCCCGCAGAGATGGATGCCCGAATGTCAAAAGCAGAACATTCGTCAAGTGGATCGAAATGTCCATCATGTCAAACAGCCCTGCATCCGGACGCCAAGTTCTGCCACGAATGCGGGGCGCTCGCAGGTGACCCGCCTGTCGCAAAGCGATGGGATTGGAAGAATATTGCACCTTTCGTTGTTTTGGTCACTGCGGGAGGCGGGCTGTTTCTTGTGCTTGGTTATTTCGCCACGGAACAAAAGGACCCCCCGAGCTCGCCGCGGTCCGATTTCATCAGTTCTTCCCGACAGCTCGAGCAGCCCGTC
>JADFHH010000300.1 GCA_022567275.1 Pseudomonadota bacterium
TCATGCTGAATTCCTAGCTGAGACCATCCAGCAAGCGAACGACCGCGTCCGGCGATTTGGTCGGCAAACTTCAGCATGGACTCGATCCCTACCCATTCGGTTGTCCCGATGATTCGTGCCAGGACAGTCTCGTGAATCTCTGTCCGTAGCGTGTCTGCACCGGCGAGATTGATAGATTCGACTCACAGCGACCCTCGTCCAAGTCGAAGCAGATTTGCAGTCGCCGAATCTTTCGGGATAATCGCGCGCGGTCCATTCGTTTGGAAGTGCTTGGACCGCGACATGAGCAACCCACACGGCGCACGGTCTCCGATGATGCGTTTGTCTCGACAGATGTATCGATTCGGACACAAGAGGAATTCATGCGACAGCTAATTATTTCCTGTAGTTTGTCCCCAAAGAGTCATAGCGCGCTTCTGGCGCAGTGCCTGTCCGACGAAATCACAAACCTGGGCGACGAGATCCACCTGATCGATCTACGAAAGCTCGAGCTGCCGTTCTGCGATGGCGACGCTTGCTATGCCCACCCCAATGTGCAAACGCTTCAGGCGGCAATCAAGGAGGCGTCCGCGATTACCATCGCCACCCCGATCTACAACTTCGAGACCGGCGGTGGGACACGCAACGCCATCGCTTTGGGTGGCAACGCTTTCAACGGCAAAGTTATCGGATTCCTTTGCGCGGCCGGCGGCGAGAATTCCTACATGGCAGTGATGGGCCTTGCCAACTCGTTGATGCTCGATTTCCGATGCATCGTCGTTCCACGATTCGTCTACGCGTCGGGTGCGGCCTTTACCAACGGCCGATTGAGCGAGCCGAAGCTCGAGGGCCGGCAAATGGTGATGGTGCTGGCGCCGAGGTAGGGTTGGCGCAAGGGCAGTTACATATAGAGGAATCACGCCGGGACACATCCGGGCTGAAATCCGGGGGAGCATACATATGGCTGACAGTGGCGACACAGCGTGGATTTTGACATCCACCGCGCTGGTTCTTTTCATGACCCTTCCTGGCCTGGCCCTGTTCTATGGCGGGCTGGTCCAGTCGAAAAACATCCTGTCCGTACTGATGCAATGCATATCCATCGCGTGCCTTGCCTCCGTGCTCTGGGTCGTGGCCGGCTACAGCCTCGCCTTCACCGAGGGCAACGCCCTGGTTGGCGGCTTGTCGAAAGCATTTCTTTTTGGCGTCACGCGCGAAGCTCTCGCCGATGGCACAAAAATCCCCGAAACGCTGTTCATCATGTTCCAGATGACTTTCGCCATTATCACCCCGGCGCTGATTTGCGGCGCCTATGTGGAGCGCATCAAATTCTCCGCCGTCATGCTGTTTTCAGGCGCCTGGCTGCTCATCGTCTACGCCCCCGTCACCCATTGGGTGTGGGGCGGCGGCTGGCTCGCCCAGATGGGCGTTCTCGATTTCGCCGGCGGCCTTGTCGTGCATGTCACCGCGGGCGTATCGGCTTTGGTGGTGGTGTGGCAACTGGGGCCGCGGCCGGGCTATCCAAAACAGGTTCGCCCGCCGCATGCGCCCTGGATGGTCATGGTCGGCGCGGCCATGCTGTGGGTTGGCTGGTTCGGATTCAATGCCGGCAGCGCGCTGAGCGCGGGGACCGATGCTTCCATGGCGATGCTGGTGACGCATCTCTCGGCCGCCACTGCATCGCTGGTGTGGCTGGGTATCGAATGGGTCAAATACGGCAAGCCAAGCCTGGTCGGTCTGGTGACCGGCACCATTGCCGGGCTGGCGACCATTACCCCGGCCTCGGGCTTCGTCGGCCCGGCGGGGGGTATCGCGCTCGGGCTCGCCGGCGGATTCGCGTGCTACTACGCCGTCGATGTGGTCAAGAGCCGCTGCAATCTCGACGATTCGCTGGACGTCATGGCGGTGCATGGCGTGGGCGGCGCGACCGGGACCTTGCTGGCCGCTATCTTCGCCGCGACAGCCCTCGGCGGCGTCGGCTATGGCGAGGGCGTCACCATGGCCAGCCAGTTTGGCGTCCAGGCCATAGGCGTTGTCGCCACCATCGTCTGGGCGGCGCTCGCCAGTCTGATCATTCTCAAGGCGGTGAAGGCCGTGTGCGGCCTGCGGGTCTCCGAAGACGATACCACCGAAGGGCTCGATTTCACCTCACACGGCGAGAAGGGCTACCATTTATAGGCGCTCAGGTCTGAGCCGTGACACAAGGACGAGGGCGATGGGTTCATTGCTGAGAGAGCTGTTCGCCTATATGGGCGCGCGCAAGAAATGGTGGCTGGCGCCGGTTCTGGTCATTCTGGTGCTGTTCGGCGGCCTGCTGATCCTGGCCCAGGGCTCGGCCATCGCGCCATTCATCTACACGGTCTTTTAGCCTGACGCGCGGACCGGCCCACATCCACGCCATGTATATCCTCGGTATTTCCGCCTTCTATCACGATAGCGCCGCGGCGCTGATCGCCGATGGCGCTATCGTGGCGGCGGCCCAGGAAGAACGTTTTACGCGCAAAAAGCACGATCCCGGATTCCCCGAACATGCGATCCGTTATTGCCTGGAGGAGGCCGGTATCGGTCTCGATCGCGTCGACCATGTGGTTTTTTTCGAAAAGCCGTTTGTAAAATTCGAGCGCCTGCTGGAAACCTATCTGGCGATTGCGCCGCGCGGCTTTTCCTCCTTCCGCGCGGCGATGCCGGTGTGGGTCAAGCAAAAACTGTTTCAGAAACCGAACCTGGTGAAGGCGCTCGAACAATTTTCTGAAAACGGCGAAATTGAAGCCAAGCTGCTGTTCGCGGAACATCACCAGAGCCATGCGGCGTCCGCCTTTTATCCCTCGCCGTTCGACGAAGCGGTGGTGCTGACCATGGATGGCGTCGGCGAGTGGGCGACGACTTCGGTGTCCATCGGGCGCGGCAACACGCTGGAACCGTTGCGCGAGATACATTGGCCGCATTCGCTCGGGCTGCTCTATTCGGCGTTCACCTATTACACCGGCTTTCGCGTCAATTCCGGCGAATACAAGATCATGGGGCTGGCCCCCTATGGCGAGCCGCGTTACGCCGGGTTGATCCGCGATCATCTCATCGACATCAAGGACGATGGCTCCTTTTGGCTCGACCAAAATTATTTCAACTATACCGGCGGGCTGACCATGACCTCGCCGCGCTTCCACGAATTGTTCGGCGGCGAGCCGCGCGACCCCGGCACCCTTGTGACCCAGCGCGAGATGGACCTCGCCGCCTCGGTCCAGCTTATCACCGAAGAAGTGGTGCTGCGCATGGCGCGCGATCTGAGCAAAACCACCGGCATTGCAAATCTCTGCCTGGCCGGCGGCGTCGCGCTCAACTGCGTGGCCAACGGCAAGCTGCTGCGCGAAAAATGTTTCAAGCGGATCTGGGTGCAACCGGCCGCGGGCGACGCGGGCGGGGCGCTCGGCGCGGCATTCGCTGCCCATTA
>JADFHH010000301.1 GCA_022567275.1 Pseudomonadota bacterium
GCTGGCGAAGGGTTCGATGCGGCGATAGATTCTCACCTGAAACTGGGGTGCAAGGCGCGCGGTGCGATTGTGTGCAGTCACGATCCCAGCGATAAAGGTGATCCCAAAGCGGTGTGCCTGCGTCACGGTTCGGTTGTCCTTGATGTGCAGGAAAAGATCGGCATGGACGTAAACGACGGCTGCGATTGGGCCACGGCGTATGCAATTGAGAACGACGCCGATCTGTTCATTTGGGATTGCGACGGCATGGGTATATCTCTGCGTAGGCAAGTGAGTGAAGCGTTCGACGGCAAGAAAATCGACTTCCGAATGTATAACGGATCAAACAGCCCGGAATGGCCAACCGATATCTATGAGCCGATCAGGGGAGAAGATCAGACCTTTGATCCACGCAAAGCGCGCACCAATGAAGAAACCTTCAAGAACAAGCGGGCGCAATTCTGCTGGATACTGCGGGATAAATTCTATCGCACCTACCGGGCGGTAGAGCATGGCGAATACAACGACCCGGACGAACTTATCAGTATTTCGTCGAGAATCGAAAATATCGAAAAACTGCGCAGCGAAACCTGCCGGATACCGAGAAAACATAATGGTGCCGGATTTATCCAGATCATGGGAAAACCTGAAATGCAGAGCAAGTTTGGCATAAAAAGCCCGAATATGTTCGATGCCCTGGTGATGAGCCAGGAAGTGCCGGACGTGGCGGACATTATTGTGTCTGTCATGCCGCCTGATGTGAAGTGGTTACGGGCATGAGACACACATCATCATCCGAAAGACACGCCCTCACTCCGCTGGACAAGATGAAGATGGACATTATCGTGGACGCCCAGGCCACGGAATCCCAGCGCGACAAGGCCAACGAGGACATGCGGTTCGTCTATGTCGCAGGCGGCATGTGGGAAGGCTTCCTGGAGACCGAGGTCGATGCCACGCGCGTCAAGCTGGAATTGGACCTGGTGAGCAATCCTCTGTGGCGGTTCATCGGCGAGTGGACGACCCAGCGCATGGGCGTGGAGTTCAAGGGTACGGACAATGCAACCAGCAAAGACGACAGCGATCTTCTGAATGGCATCTACCGCGCCGATTTTCGCCGGAACAGCGGCAAGATGGCCATTGATAACGCGGTGATCGAAAGCGCCACATGCGGGTATGCCTGCTTCAAACTGGCTACCAAGTTCGAGGACGATGGGGATGGCACCAACGAAAACCAGACAATTGAATGGCGTCCGATTCACAATGCCTACAATCACGTATTCTGGGATAATTCATCACAGCGCATCGACAAGAAAGATGCACGCCACTGTACCGAGTTGTCGAACTTCACCCGCGAAAGTTTCGAGCAGGAATTTCCGGGTAAACAGCCCAGCAGCGCCTATCAGGCGGAATCTCGGGTAGATTACAACGTCAACACCCGGAAGGAGAAGTTTTTCAGCGTTGCCACCCGCTACGATGTCGTGCGCAAACACGAAACGGTCTTTGTTTACAATGATTTGGTGACAGGCAAACCGGAGGTCTTTACTCAGGAAGATCACGAATTGATCAAGGACGAGCTGAAAGCCAACCAGTTCAAAAAGTTCGTGCGTGAGCGCAAGGTTTTGAAACAGAGTGTCACCAAGACGGTGTTCAGCGGTGACGACATACTGGAAACCACCCGGCGCATTCCGGGCGAGTGGATACCGATTATTCCGGTTTATGCCTACCGCGTTTATGTCGATGGTCAGGAATGGTACTGGGGTCTGGTGCGCAAGAAAAAGGATGCCCAGCGGGTCTTTAACATGCAGATTTCCAAGGTTCTGGAAACAGCCGGAACCAAGGGCCAGCGCACCCCGATATTCGACCCGGAACAGATGGTCGGTGACGATATGGCGTGGCAAGACCCGGCCAAAAAGGCATGGCTTCCGGCGCGTGCGCTTCGCAACAAGGACGGAAGCGTGGCCCATATCGGACCGATTGGCTATCTTGACCCGTCGCCCGTTGATCCGAACTCTGCCGTCCTGCTTGACCTCATGCCAAAGTATATCTCCGAGGTCAGTGGTGAAATGCCGCAGGAAGTGTTCACCAGCGAAATGTCGGGCAAGGCAATCGAGAAAATCACCAAACTGATAAATCTCAGCACCGAGCCTGTAAACGATAACCGCAATGCAGCCATTGCACATTCGGGCGAAGTGTATCAGGCGATGGCGGCGGAAATTTACACGACGCGGCGCATGGTTCAGACCGTCAGCCGTGATGGTGCAGATGGCCAATCCCAATTGCAGCGCATGGTGATTGATGACGAAACCGGAAAAATGGTGATGTCCAACGATCTGCGCGGAAAGAGATTCAAGGCTTATGCCGATGTCGGGCCACAATACGATACCATGAGCGAGCAGGCGGTCGAAGATATAAAGGGCACCCTGAAACTGATCATGGGCGAGGAAGCCGCCAAGGTTTATGTGCCTATCCTGATGTCGCTCCTGTTCAAGAATATGTCGAGTGTCGGTCTGGGCGAACTTCACGCTTTCAACCGCAAACTGATGCTGACCCAAGGGTTTGCCGAGCCGGAATCCGACGAAGAACGCAAATTCATGGAAGACGCCAAGGCACGCGCCGAAAACGCAAAAGACCCACAGGCCGAACTGATTGCCGCCGCCGCCGAACAACAACTCGCCGAGGCCCGATCCCTGGATGCCTCAAGCGTACAGAAGGTTGCGGACGCGCACCTGAAAGGTGCTCAGACGCAGAAAACAGCGTCCGAAATAGGCACCGCTCGGGCGAAGATCATGGGCGAGCAGTTGAAGGTTATCCGTGATCAGGCAGCGCAGGGTTTGTGATCACATCGCTATGTTTTGTGATCACAGCATTTGCCAAGGAAAAACTTCTGTGCTAGAGGCGAAACATACGTTTAGCGGCTTTCGGTAAAACCGCGTGACTTCACTCGTTACCGATTACGAGGTTAAACATGGGCGATAGCGAAACCGCCGACGACATCAAGAAAGCCAAAACCAAGGAAGCGCCCGACGCGACCGTATCTCAAGACCCTGCCAAGGCAGGTAATTCGGATGCGGGAACAGATGGCAAAACCGAGGTCAAGGTTGTCTTGGAAAAAGCGAGCGGGAATGGTTCGCAACCAGACATCGACGCCATTGTGCGTGGACGTGTCAATAAACTGAACAAGCGTTTCGACGCGAAGGATCAGGAAAACAATCAGTTGACGGGCGACTTGGCGACAGCCAACCAGCGGAATGCACTCTTGCAGTTGCAGATTGACCAGTTAAAAAGCCGCCCGTCGAGCCAGGACAAACCGCCTGACCCGAACGACTTTGATGATGGAGCCGCCGATCCCAAATATATCGGCGCGCTCAATACTTACAGTGATGCTCGGACTTTGGCGGTTGTGCAACAGCACATGTCTACGC
>JADFHH010000302.1 GCA_022567275.1 Pseudomonadota bacterium
GGAACCGGAGACAGGTTCATGTCCAAACAGATGACGACAATGCAGCTCCTGACCGGCCTGAAGGCCGCCGGTGAACGAACCCGGTTGCGGCTGCTGGCGCTGCTGGCCGCGGGCGAGCTCAACGTCAAGGATTTGACGCGCATCCTGGGACAGAGCCAGCCGCGCATTTCGCGGCATTTGAAGCTGCTGACCCAGGCCGGGCTGATCGAGCGTTTTCGCGAAGGCTCCTGGGTGTTCTTCCGGATGGCGGCAAGCGGCGCGCCGGCGCGGCTGGCGCGCGCGATCGTCAATTCACTGGATGTGCTGGACCCGGACCTCGAACGCGACCATGCGCGCGCTGAAGGGGTGATGCGCGAACGCGCTGAAGCCGCGCAAGCCTATTTCAAGGACCATGCGGGCGAATGGGATATCATTCGCGCCCTTCACGTCGCGGAAGATGAGGTGGAGCAGGCGATGCTCGAGGCGCTTGGCCCCGGTCCGTTTGATTTTTTGGTCGATCTGGGCACCGGAACGGGGCGCATATTGGAGCTGTTCGGCCCCCGCGCCAAACGCGCCGTCGGCGTCGACATCAACCGCGACATGCTGGCCTACGCCCGCACCAAGCTGGCGGCGGCAAACCTCGGCCATTGCCAGGTGCGCCATGGCGATCTCTATAGCCTGAATTTGGCCGATGGCACGGCCGATGCGGTGGTGCTGCATCAGGTGCTGCATTTCCTCGACGATCCGGCAAGCGCGTTGCGCGAAGCGGGCCGCATTCTCAAACCCGGCGGCCACTTGCTGCTCGCCGACTTTGCGCCCCATGAGCTGGAGTTTTTGCGCGAGGCCCATGCCCATCGACGGCTCGGCCTGGAGCCGGGGCAGGTGGCGGACTGGATCGCGGCCTCGGGGCTGAAGCTGGCGGCGCAAAGGAATATGACGCCGGGCAAGGGCGCGGGAGAGGGCAAGCTTACCGTATCGCTTTGGCTCGCCGTGAAGGCAGGGGCCGGCGCGGCGCGGGGGCCGGGCCAGGAAGCTGGCAAACTGGAGGCAGTGCGGTAATGCTGAAGACGTCGAACAACAGGGCAGAGGGAAACGGCAATGGGCTGAATGTCTCATTCGAGTTTTTCCCGCCAAAAAATGAAAAGATGGAGGAGACGCTGTGGCGCTCGATCCGGCGGCTTGAGCCGCTTTCGCCCCATTTCATTTCCGTGACCTATGGCGCCGGCGGTTCCACCCGCGCGCGCACCCACGCGACCGTTGCGCGCATCCTTGAAGAGACGGCGCTGACGCCGGCGGCGCATCTGACCTGCGTCGGCGCTACCCGCGAGGAAGTCGATGCGGTGATCGGCGATTACTGGAGCCTTGGCGTGCGCCATATCGTGGCGTTGCGCGGCGATGCGCCGCAAGGCGAGGGGGGCTATAGGCCGCATCCGGGCGGCTATGCCAATGGGGCGGAGCTGGTGGCGGGCATCAAGCGAATCGCGGATTTCGAGGTTTCCGTGTCCGCCTATCCGGAAAAACATCCCGACAGTGCCGATCTCGCCGCCGATATCGACATGCTCAAGGCAAAAATCGATGCCGGGGCCACCCGCGCCATCACCCAGTTCTTTTTCGATAACGATCTTTACTTTCGCTATCTCGACCGGGTTCGCGCGGCGGGCATCGATGTGCCCGTCACGCCGGGCTTTATCCCGATCCTGAATTTCAAGCAAGTGGCGAAGTTCGCCGCCATGTGCGGTACGCATATGCCGAGCCGCATCGCCGCGCGCTATGAGGGGCTCGACGACGATCCCGAAACCCGCAAACTCGTGGCCGCCACCATTGCCGCGGAACAGGTGTCGGATCTGGCGGCGCGCGGGGTGAGCGAATTTCATTTCTATACGCTGAACCGGGCCGATCTGGTGTTCGCGATTTGCCATCTGCTCGGCCTGCGCCCGCGCAGCGTTGCAAATAAGGAGGATGCGCTATGACCCGCGAGCAACGCATCGCCGCGCTATCCCGCGCCGCCAGTGAACGCATATTGGTGCTGGACGGGGCCATGGGCACCATGATTCAGCGCTACAAGCTGGACGAGGCCGGCTATCGCGGGACACGCTACAAGGATTGGGGCCAGGATCTGAAAGGCGACAATGATCTGCTGGTGCTGACCCGGCCAGAAATCATTCGCGAGATTCACGACGCCTTTCTCGACGCCGGCGCCGATATGATCTCGACCAACACGTTTAACGGCACTTCCATTTCGCAATCGGATTACGGGCTGGAAGGGGTTGCCTGGGAACTCAATTGCCAAGCGGCGCGCCTGGCGCGCGAGGCGGCGGATGCGGCGAGCGACAAGACGCCGGACAAGCCGCGCTTTGTCGCCGGCGCCATCGGACCGACCAACCGGACCGCGTCGGTATCCCCCGATGTCAATAATCCGGGTTTTCGCAATGTCACATTCGATGAGTTGGCCGAGGCCTATTGCGAGCAGGCGCGCGGGCTGATCGAGGGCGGCGCGGACACCATTTTGATCGAAACCATATTCGACACCCTCAACGCCAAGGCGGCCGGGTTCGCGGTTCAACAGGTGTTCGGGGAATTGGGGGTTGAATTGCCGCTGATGATTTCAGGCACCATCACCGATTTGTCGGGCCGCAATCTGTCGGGCCAGACGGCGGAAGCCTTCTGGTACTCCATGCGGCACCTGAAACCCTTCTCTATCGGCATGAACTGCGCCTTCGGCGCGGAAAATCTGCGCCCGGCGGTCGCCGATCTGGCGGCCGAGGCGGACACGCTGGTGAGTGCCTACCCCAATGCCGGCCTGCCCAATGAGCTCGGCGAATATGACGAAACGCCAGAGGAGTTCGCGCCCAAACTGGAGGAATTTGCCAGGGACGGGCTGGTGAACCTGGTTGGCGGGTGCTGCGGCACCACGCCCGATCATATCCGCGCGCTCGCCGAAGCGGTCGCCAAATATCCCCCGCGCAAGGTGCCCGAAACGCAGCACAAGATGCGCCTGTCGGGCCTCGAGCCCTTCGTGCACGCGTGAGAGGGGGTACTTTGATGACCAGCGCAACCTCAACATTCATTGTCCATGCCCCCTCACCCCAACCCTCTCCCCTCAGGGGAGAGGGAGTTGATGATGCCCCCTCTCCCCCGAGGGGAGAGGGCCGGGGTGAGGGGGCATGAGAAAAACTCTTACACCCAAAGCGCGTGATCTGCGCACACGGCAGAGCGACGCCGAAGCAAAATTATGGCGTGCGCTCAGGGACCGCCGCCTTGACGGTTTCAAGTTCAAGCGGCAGGCGCCGCGCGGGCGCTATATCGTCGATTTTCTGTGCGCCGAAGCCGGTCTGGTCATTGAAGTCGATGGCGGCCAGCACGCCGAAGCGCAAGCCAGGCGCGATGAGATACGTACCAAGTTTTTAGAAAAAGAAGGTTTTCGGGTGCTTCGGTTCTG
>JADFHH010000303.1 GCA_022567275.1 Pseudomonadota bacterium
CATGGTAATAGCCTATATACCAGTAGTAAATGGCTTCCCTGCCATTTCTCAGGGTGTTGAAAGAGAACTTGCTCATGCTCAAAAAGCAACCCTTGATACATATGTGATATGGCCGTATACAAGACGTCCAAGTCCATTTTTAGAATCAACTAGAACTTTTAATAGCCTTGAGGATTTATTAGCAAATATTTCAAGCCTTCGTTATTCCAAGCAGGGGCTCGAATGCGTAAAGTGCCGAGCGGCGGCCCGATGGTTTTTCTATTAAAGAAAGCAAGCCTTCCTTAGCCAGAAGGCTTGATATGCGATGTGCTGTTTGCTTCGGAATTTTGCCATGATTTGTAAATGCGCTGTTCCTGAAAATCGGCCTCGCAAAGATAAAATCCAATGCATTTATAGACCACTGAGAGGCTGTGACATCACGGAAAATATTCTTCATTTCTTCGTATAGATCGTTAATCGACTGAGCAATTTGCGAATTTTCTTCTGCTTGTCTGGTAATGATTCTGAAGAAGAATTCACACCATTGCGTCCACTCCCCGTTTGCGGATACAGCGCGAAGGCGGTTTATGTATTCGTCCCGGGATGCCTCAATACAACTGCTCACATAGAAATGAGGAACTTCAATCAAATTTTTGTTCCAAAGCATCAGCGTAATCAACATGCGGCCAAGCCTCCCATTTCCGTCCTTAAATGGGTGAATTGCTTCAAATTCAGCATGGCATAATGCGGTCTGGACAAGCGGAATCTGGTGTTCCACGTTCATAAATTTTTCGAAAATACTGAAACATTCTTCTAACCTTTCCACATTGCATGGCGTAAAAAGAATCTTGTGACTATTTTTATCGGCAATGTAATTCTGCTCGCTCTTAAACACCCCCGGCTGCTTATCTGCTCCACGGCCAAAGAAGAGCAAGTTGCTATGGGTGTCGCGTAAAAGACGCCCGGACAGCGGTAACCCCTCCTCCATAAGCTGCTGAGCCTGGCTCATCGCGCGACTGTAAGATAACACCTCAATAATTTCCTGACGGACTTGATAGTCTTCTTGGGCCTCGTACTTCAAAACTTCCTCAAGAGTAGCAATTGTGCCTTCAATACGAGAGGATATAACAGCCTCTCGCCGGCGCAGCGGCGCAAGCAATACTTCACTGTCATGCAAGGTTTTCAGCAATGCGTCGTATTTGGCGAGAGCCGCTGTGGCGCTTGTCATGCTTGGCGCTAACTGCTCATAATCAATTTTTTTGGGCGGAAACTCCCCATAGTGATAGTCAACCGCCTCTGAAAAATCCAAGTCTGTTTTGACGGCCATGAGCGCTTATATTCCATATTTATCGATTCATTATACACAAGCGCGATAGCATATCACCCATTAAAAACAAATCACTTAGTATCTAATAATATCATTCTGATGATAGCCTAACGTAGATTTGCTCTTCGCCAACACCCCTTCCACACACGGCTGACAAGATGCGCAGGGGCAACAAGAATGCCGGATTGATTGAAATGGCGGGCACGGCCGGGATTGAACCAGTGACCGCTCGTGTGAAAAATGCGCAATTTCTTCAGCCCATCATCGAGGCGTGGCTGGCCTCGCACACCCGCGAGGTGTTGCAGGATATTCTGGGCTACGACGCCAAGGACGTGGACAAGCTCGCCAGCGACGGTGTGGTGCAAATAGCAGGCGACTGATTTTTGTCATCTGTTCGGAAAGTGCTGCGGCGGTACCGGACTTGAACCGGTGATCGCCAGGATCGCGCTTCTGGCCGGATCAGCGCTTGCGGATAGGCCGTTTGGGGTGGAAGGCGTGGAACACGAAGGCGAATGTGACGTCATACACCACATCCTCCAGACCACCGGCGGATTTGCGCTGGGCGAGCACATTGCCGACATCCCGGCCCTTGGCGATCAGGCTTGTATCGAGGGCGGAATTCTGGCCCTTGCGCCATTTGAGCACGACGGGACCGAGTTTCACTTCGCCCTTTTTGCGCAACAACTCCAGCGTTACCGCGTGGGGTTTGCCGTCGAGCTTGACCACCACCACCCTGGCCATGGGATTGATGCCTTCGGGCATCTCGCCGCTATACAGAAACGGCGCCGAGGCTGTGTCATATCCGGTATAGGGGTTTTTGCCATAGCGCCGCATGCCCGCATTATTGGGCACGAGCACCTTGCCGCCGGGATGGCGCGCGGTAAAATTATCGAACGATTCAAGCCGCGCCGGAATTGCCTTCAACTCTTTCCCGGTATAATGGCCGACGATACCGGCGCCGGTGAATTGCTGCCACCAGCTCTCGGTTTGCCGGTCATACATGACCAGATCGGAATTGCGCAACTTTCCCGTGGTGCCGAAATCCAGCTCCTTGCCGTCAAGGCGGCGGTCGAACACCACCGCTGAGTTGCACAGCGGGCAATAGGTCACCGTTACCGGCGTCCCGCCAATCCTGTCATTGACGATCTCGTGCCAGATCAGGACGCGCAGGGGATAGGCGCGGGCATCGCCATTGATCTCCAGGCCGATCACCGGTTCGGTGCCGCTGAGCGAGGAGACCTCTTTCACCGGAATAAATTTGGGATTGTCGATGGAGGGAATGCCGTCTTTTGGCGGCCCGCCCGAGAGTATTTCGCTAAAATCGATGGACGTTTTGCTGAAATCGGTTTTGTTCCAGCCCTGCGCACGCCACAGCGCCGGGCTTGCGCCGGCCGGCGCCGAAACGGCGAGAAACATTACGATGGCCAGCAGCGCGGACAGCGCATGAAATACGGTTGTATGATCTCTGTTCATGACGGATCACAGTATGGACATGGCTTTATGCGCCCGGCCAGTCACACGATCTGAAAACTTCGTGAACGCCCTTGTTTAGGGGGACTGTCTTGTCAGGTCTTCCAGCAGAACAGCCGCGCGCTGGATCAGGGCCGGCGTGCCTTGCGTCATGGGCCGCCCGGCAAGGGTTTCCAGATCAACCCACTCAACCGCCAGACAGTCGCTTCCAGGGCGCGCATCGCCGCGCAGCCAGACGCCGTAAAACGCGGTAATCACATAATGCGCCCGCAACGCGCCGTCATCGCCGCGCACGATCACGTCCACCACATCGGCAATGGCTTTGATCTCCGCCTCCACGCCGGTCTCTTCGGCAAGTTCGCGTATCGCCGCTTCCCGCGCCGTTTCACCGGGCTCGATATGACCGCCCGGCAAACTCCAGATCCCGGCAAGTGGCGATTTCGAGCGTTGCGCGATCAGCACCTGACCATCGCGAAAAATCGCGCAGCTGGCCGCCGGACGGGGCCAGGGGGGCTGATCTGGTTGAGCGTAATCCATGTAGCGCTTGTTAGCTGAGGCCGCGCGCGCGGCTCATTACAAAAACGCCACATTATACCAGGGGCCGCAAACTCAAAGGCAAGGGCAAACAACTG
>JADFHH010000304.1 GCA_022567275.1 Pseudomonadota bacterium
CAGTGCGGTGCTGTCAGCTTCATCGGCGACCACCAATGGCGCGGGTGTGGCGTCGGTAACGGCAACGGCAAACGCTACCGCTGGCGCCTATGTTGTGACCGCCTCCTCGGCAGGGATGACGGATGCGAGCTTCGCTCTGACCAACGGGCGCGATTCCGTGGCTGACATCGCCGAAACACATCGGGTGATCCGCAACTTCATTGCCGGCCGCGCCGACCGCCTAACTTCCGCGGAACCTGACCTGGCCGGGCGCCTGACCGGCAATGGCGGCAGCCAGGGTAATCCGTTTGGCTTTGCGGCCCTTGGCACCCAAAACAACATCAATATGTCTTTCTCCACCAGCCTGCGCGGCATCACCGCCTATTCGCGGACCGAACCGCCGGTCAATCTGGAAGCGGCCAATCTGTCGGCAACCCTTCGTGGCTCTTTTGCGGCGGAATCCGGCGTGGTTGAACCAAGGACGGGTTTTGATGTCTGGGCTAAGGGACGCTATGCCCAAGTAAGGAACGACACCCGCAGGAGCGATGCAGGCCTCCTTTATATGGGCGCCGATTACCGCTTCAGCTCCGATCTGCTTCTGGGCCTGCTCGGCCAGCTGGACTGGACCGATGAGCACGATGATACGGTGGGCACCTCAGCAAGCGGTTTAGGCTGGATGGTAGGACCTTATGTGGTCGCCAAATTGACCGACACTTTGATCTTCGATGGCCGGGCCGCCTGGGGCATGTCTGAAAACGAGGTCGATGCGCTGGGTCTGTTCACGGATAATTTCGACACCACCCGCTGGCTGATCCGCGGTCAACTGACCGGCGATTACCAGATTAAATATATGATCATAAATCCGTTTGTGAGGCTGAGCTATTTTGAGGAGCAGCAAAAGGCCTATACGGACACCCTCGGTAACCTGATCCCGAGCCAGACCATCTCGCTGGCGCAGCTGAAGTTCGGGCCGAAATTGAGCGCCCGGATTACGGCAGCGGACGGTACGACTGTCACCCCGCATCTGACCATTAGCGGCATCTGGGATTTCGATCAGCCGCTACAGACGGTGACGCAAGGGGTGGCGATCGGCAATGGCGGCATACGCGGACGCGTTGAGGGTGGTGTGGCCATCACTATGCCCCATGGCCAGTCGATTAACTTCGAAGGTTTCTACGACGGCATCGGCTCCACGCAGCTGGAAGCCTATGGCGGCAGCCTGTCCATTTCCATGCCCCTGCATTGACGCAGTGTCATCAAGGCGTCTCCGCGTTGGCGGAGAGTCTGTTGGGGGTCCTGGCGCAAGCCTGAGCGATTGTTCTGAAGATGTCTGCAATCCCCTGGTAAATGGCGCCAACCTAAAACAGCGGCAATTGCCGGTCCGGCAGGGAAGGGGGGCTGAACAGATCGACGCGCAGATCAAAACTCTTGGCGTTCAGCTCGAGCCGCTTGGCGGCGAGCTCGAAACGCCGGCCGATTTGCCAGGCATAAGGGCCTTGCCCGCGCATCCGCTTGCCCCACGCCGCATCATAGTCCTTGCCGCCGTGCATGGAGCGGATCAGCGACATGACGCGTTTGGCGTGGTTCGGGGCATGGGCGTGCAGCCATTCCTGAAACAAACCGGAAATCTCGCATGGCAGGCGCAGCACCACATAGCCCGCTTCGCGCGCGCCGGCCGCATGCGCTCTGGTGAGGATGGTTTCAATCTCGGCATCGTTCAGCGCGGGAATAACCGGCGCCACCATGACGGCGGTCGGGATGCCGGCTTGCGATAATTCTTCCAGCGCCGCGAGGCGCTTTTCCGGTGTCGAGGCGCGCGGCTCCATGGCGCGGGCAAGCTTTCGGTCCAGCGTGGTGATGGACAGCGCCACCTTCACGAGGCCCCGTTTGGCCATGGCGGATAAAATGTCCTTGTCGCGCAAAACCAGCGCCGACTTGGTGACGATGCCGACCGGGTGGCTGGCGCGATCCAGCACTTCGAGAAGGCGCCGCATGATGCGGTATTGCCTCTCGATCGGCTGATAGGCGTCGGTGTTGGTGCCGATGGCGATTGTTTTCGGGCGATAATCCGGGCGCGACAGTTCGCGTTCAAGCAGCTCCGGCGCGTTCACCTTGGCGAACAGTTTGGTCTCGAAATCAAGCCCCGCCGACAGGCCGAGATAAGCGTGCGTGGGCCGCGCATAGCAATAGACGCAGCCATGCTCGCAGCCGCGATAGGGGTTGATGGACCGGTCGAAGCCGATATCGGGCGAGACATTGCGCGAGATGATGCTTTTGGCGCGCTCTTCCTGCACGCAAGTGACAAGTCCCTCCAGAGCGCCAGGCCCCTCCCATCCATCATCCACCTCTTCGCGGATTTCCGCCTCGAAACGCCCCGAACGGTTCGAGCACGCCCCCCGGCCACGGCGGCGCTGGGACGGGATTTCTCCCGTCTCAAGCGCGCCGGACGGCCGGGCCGGGGAGGTATGGGGAGGATGCAGGGCCATGAAAGGGAGTCTAAGCTATAAACGCGAACAAAACAAGAACATTATATTTCGGGGACAGTTTACTTAATTCCTGAATTGGCTGACTGAAATGCGTGCCTGCGTTGAATTAAGTAAACTGTCCCCTTAATTAGTGATAGGCTCATTCCCGGAATCCCGCATCACGTTACCCAGCGCGGCAATCGCCGGGAGCAGGTTTTTTTCGGACCGGACGACTATCGCGCCTATCTTGATTTCCTTGGCGTCGCCGCCCGGAGGTCCAATACAAGCGTCATCGCTTACTGCCTGATGCCGAACCATGTTCACCTCATCCTCATACCCGATAACAAGGACGGCCTGCGCGCGACGCTCGCGGAGACGCATCGGCGCTACACTGGCCGCATCAATGCGCGCAACAAGTGGACGGGGCACCTCTGGCAGGGCAGGTTCGGTTCGGTGGCGATGGATGAAGATCATCTGGCCTCCGCCGTGCGATATGTCTCCCTCAATCCGGTGCGGGCAAGGCTGGTTTCCCGTGCCGAATACTGGGAGTGGTCGAGCGTACGGGCCCACCTGGCGGGCGTTAGCGATGGGGTCGTTGAAGTGGCTGTGGTGCTCGACCGGTTTCCCGATTTCGCCGCCATGCTGTCGGCCGGGGAAGATGACGCCATGATTAACAAGATCAGGAAAGCGGAGACGACGGGCCGTCCGGCCGGCAATGCCAACTGGCTTGAGGATATGGAACGGCTGACAGGCAGGGCGCTTGCGCCGAAAAAGCGCGGCCCCAAGCCCAGGTTGCGGGTAATTAGTAAACTGTCACCGTAATTTAATTCCGTAATTCCGTAATTCTAATGTAATTAAGGGGACAGTTTACTTAATTCCTGAAACGACCGTGCCATGATATCAGGAGTTGCGGTGAATTAAGTAAACTGTCCCCTTAATTCAATTCCCTTAATTCCCTTA
>JADFHH010000305.1 GCA_022567275.1 Pseudomonadota bacterium
TGGTCCTTTCGCGGAAAAAGAGCCCTCGAAGCAATTATGCAAGGAATTCAAGCGTGGCGGTCTCGACTGTTTCCTTCTCGCGCCCTAGATAATGAAAGCAGCTTATGGCGAAAGACGAAAATACGCACAACCCAGATGACGAGAAACCGGTTGCTTCCGTGTCCGAAGCGCTGACGCGTATGACGAGCGTCGACACCAAGAAGGCCAGGCTGCCAATCGGCGCGCGTTTGCGGAACTATTTTCTGACCGGACTTATCATTGTCGGACCGGTCGGCATCACGCTGTACGTCTTCTGGTGGTTCGTCAATCTGGTCGACGGCTGGGTGAAACCCTGGGTTCCGCTGGTCTATCTGCCGGAAACCTATTTGCCGTTCACGGTGCCCGGCGTTGGTTTGATCTTTGCAATTTTCGTGTTGATGGCGGTTGGCGCGCTGACCGCCAATCTGTTCGGGCGCACATTGGTCAGCTATGGCGAGATGATGCTCGGCCGCATGCCGGTTGTGCGCGGCGTCTACCGTGCGCTCAAACAGATATTTGAAACCGTCCTGTCCCAGTCCAATAACTCCTTCCAGCAGGTCGGGCTGGTCGAATATCCGCGCCGTGGCATTTACGCCATCGTCTTCGTTTCCACGCCGGCGAAGGGAGCACTCGACGAGAAGGTATTTAAAGGCGAGCGGGTCCTGAGCGTGTTTTTGCCGACCACGCCAAACCCGACTTCGGGGTATTTGCTGTTCGTGCCCGAGAAGGATGTCATCATTCTCGATATGTCGGTCGAGGAGGGCGCCAAGCTTGTGATCTCCGCTGGCCTCGTCGTGCCCGCGTATCAGGCCAAGCTGAAAAAGATCGCCAGGGACGCCAAATCCAGACCGCGCCTGAAAAAGAGAGAAAAAACACCGGTCTGATATGGCCGGTTTATCAGGCGCTGTTCATCCCGCCTTGAGCAGGCGTATCGCTTCATCGCGCTCGAACAGATAGAGCAGGATGCGCAGCGCCTCGCCGCGTTCGCCTGACAGTTGCGCGTCGCGCGCCAATATCGCTTTGGCGTCATCGCGCGCCGCGCTGAGCAACTCCACATCGCGCGGCAGCGCCGCCACGCGGAATTCCGGCAAGCCGCTTTGCCGCGTACCCAGAACCTCGCCGCCGCCGCGCAGGCGCAAATCCTGCTCGGCGATTGCGAACCCGTCTTCGGTTTCACGCAGCGCATTGAGCCGGGCATGGGCGGTATCGCCCAGCGGTGGTTTGTACATCAGGATGCAGGCTGATTTTTCGCGACTTCGGCCCACCCGCCCGCGCAACTGGTGCAACTGCGCCAGCCCGAAGCGTTCCGCATGCTCGATCACCATGATCGTGGCGTTGGGCACGTCCACGCCGACTTCAATGACGGTGGTGGCGACGAGCAGCGAAATCTCGTTTTCACAGAAGCTTTGCATCACCGCATCTTTTTCCGCGCCCGGCATTTGCCCATGAACGAGCCCAACCTTGCCGCCAAAGCGCTTTTGCAAAGCAGCATAACGCTGCTCCGCCGCGGTGACGTCAAGCACATCGGATTGTTCCACCAGCGGGCACACCCAATAGGCTTGCGAACCATCGCAAATCGCCTTCTCCAGCCGGTCCATCACCTCGCCAAGACGGGTTTCCGGCATGGCGCGGGTCGTGACGCTCTGGCGCCCGGCAGGCTTCTCAAGCAACTTTGAAACGTCCATGTCGCCATAGTGGGTCAGCAGCAGGGTGCGGGGGATGGGCGTCGCGGTCATGACCAGAACGTCGGTGCCCCGCGCGCCGCTTTTGGCCTGTAGCGCCAGGCGCTGATGCACGCCGAACCGGTGCTGCTCGTCGATGACAGCAAGCGCCATATCCTTGAACGCCACGCCGTCCTGAAACAGCGCGTGAGTGCCAATCAGAATGTCCAGTTCTCCATCATTGAGTTGGCCAAGCATTCTCTCGCGTTGCTTGCCCTTTTCACGGCCCGTCAGCAACGCAATCCGGATGCCCGCCGCCTCGCACCAGGGCGTGAGGGTATTGAGATGCTGGCGCGCCAGCAACTCCGTCGGCGCCATCAGCGCCGCCTGACGCTTCGCTTCCACGGCACTTGCCATCGCCAGCAGGGCGACGATTGTTTTGCCGCTGCCGACATCGCCTTGCAGCAACCGCAACATGCGGTGAGCGCTGGCCATGTCGGCGTCGATCTCTTGCAACACTTGGCCTTGCGACGCGGTCAGCGTGAAGGGCAGGGCGTTCACAATTTTCTCGCGCAAGACACCCGTGCCTTTTGTCGCCCGTCCGGCCGATTTGCGCAGTCGCTTGCGCACCAGCGCCAGCGCCAGTTGATTGGCGAGCAATTCATCATAAGCAATGCGCGCTCTCGCGGGTGCGTTCGCCAGCAACTCGGCTTCCGATTGCGGGCTATGCACGGCGCGCATCGCAGCGGCGAATTCCGGCCAGCCATTTTTCGCTCGCCACGGCCCGTCCTGCCACTCCGGCAGCTCGGGCAGCCGTGCAACGGCCTGAAGTGCGGCCTTGCGCATGGTTTTTCCAGATAGCCCGGCGGTGAGCGGATAGACCGGCTCCAGCAGCGGCAAGTCATCGGCTTTGTCTGGAGCGACAACATGGTCGGGGTGGGGCATTTGCGGCCGCCCCGCATAGTCCTCGATCCGGCCGGACACAATCCGCCTCTCGCCAACCGGAAGCAGCTTTTGCAAATAGGACGCCGATGCGTGAAAAAATATCAACTCCATATAGCCGGTCTCGTCGCTGCAAGAGACACGGTAGGGAATACGCCGCTGGCCGCGCGGCGGTGCTGAGTGCGCGCCGACGATGACCTCGATGGTCGCTATCTGTCCGGGGATTGCTTCAGCGATTTTAGGCCGCGCCCGGCGGTCGATCAGGGACACGGGCAAGTGCAGCAGCAGCTCGATGAGTTTTGCCTCACCGCCCTGCTCATGCGGCGTGAGCAAGCGCCGCATGAGCGTCTGGAGCCGCGGTCCGATGCCATCGAGCGTACGCAGGCCCGCGAACAGGGGTGTGAGAATTTGCGGCCGCATGCGAGTGTCCGATTCCTGCTTTGATCTGGTGGCGACGCGACTGTAATTTTTTTCAAGCTTGAACCCTATGGCCGATATGCGCAACGATCCAGAGGCCCGCCGCAGGCGCGCCAGATATCGGGCGGCGCATCGCGGCACCAAGGAAATGGATGTGTTGCTCGGCCGCTTCGCCGAGGCGGAAGTGGACAAGATGGATGATGCGGAGCTTGAGGCCTTTGAAGAGTTTCTCGCACTTCCCGATCCGGACATCGAAAACTGGCTGTTTGCGCGCGGGTGCCCCGCGCCGGAGGGACAGCCGGGCGAATTTGTCGCGCGCCTGAAACGCTTTCATGGCATTCGAGCGTCACCTGACATTTGCCATT
>JADFHH010000306.1 GCA_022567275.1 Pseudomonadota bacterium
AACCGCAGCCGATGATTACATCTTCGACCTCTTCAGGCTCGATGCCTGCACGCTCAACCGCGTGTTTGATCGCATGACCGGCCAGCACCGCGCCATGGGTCTTGTTGAAAGCGCCGCGGAACGCCTTGCCGATCGGCGTGCGCGCGGTTGAAACGATTACGGCTTCGGACATGAAAACTCCCCGTCAACAACAATGGTTTATCACTGAAGCCCGGCGAACGACTTGCCGGAGCTGGCCAGCTCCTTGAGCAACGGCGCTGGCTGGAGCATGTCGCCATGCTCGGCATGGAGAGCGCTCATCACTTCATATACCGCCTTCAGGCCGGCCTGATCGGCGTAGAACATAGGCCCGCCCTTGCCCACCGGGAAGCCGTAACCGTAGATCCAGATAACGTCGATGTCGCCTGGACGAATGGCAATGCCCTCGCTGAGAATTTCCGCGCCCACATTGATCATCGGATACATGCAACGCTGCAGAATTTCCTCATCTGTGATGTCCCGGCGCACGATACCCAGTTCCCCGGAAATACCGACTATCAGCTTTTCGATCTCGCGATCAGGCACCGGTTTGCGGCTGCCTTCGTCATAGAGGTACCAGCCCTTGCGGTTCTTCTGGCCGTGGCGGCCCATCTCGACGATACGGTCGCCGATGAATGAATAGCGATCATTGGAGGGTTTGGTCTTGCGCCGGTGCTGCCGCACCAGATAACCGACGTCCAGGCCAGCCAGATCGCCCATGGCGAAGGGACCCATCGGGAAACCGAAATCGGTGATCACCTTGTCGACCTGATGCGGAAGCGCCCCTTCCTCCAGCAGGAATTCGGCCTGGCACCTGTAGGCATAGAGCATCCGGTTACCGACGAAGCCATCGCATACCCCGACCATCACCCCGACCTTGCCGATGTCCTTCGACAGCTTCATCACAGTGGCGATGACGTCGGGTGCGGTTTTCTCAGCCCGGACATTCTCCATCAGTTTCATCACGTTGGCCGGGCTGAAGAAATGCGTGCCGATCACGTCGCCGGGCCGTTTGGTCGCGGCGGCGATCTCGTTCACGTCAAGCGACGATGTGTTGGTGGCGAGGATCGCACCGGGTTTGCAGGTTGCGTCGAGTTTCGCGAAAATCTGCTTCTTCAGCTCCATGTCCTCGAACACCGCTTCGATGACGATGCCGGCATCGGCGATATCCGCATAATCAGTGGTGCCACTGATGAGCTTGAGACGCGCGTCCATATCGCTCTGGGCGAGAGAACCGCGCGAGACGCTGCCCGCATAGGTGTCCCGGGTCATGGCCAGCCCCTTGTCCAGGGCCTCCTTGTTCACCTCCAGGACGGTTACGGGTACGCCGCCATTGGCCAGGCTCATGGCGATGCCGCGGCCCATGGTGCCGCAGCCGATCACGGCAGCTTTGTTGATTTCTCTAACCGGAGTATCAGCCGCCACGCCAGGTATTTTGTGTGCCTGGCGTTCGGCAAAGAACAGATGCCGCTGCGCTTTCGACTGATCGGACACCACCAGCTCGTCGAAGTTTTTACGCTCAAGCGCCAGTCCTTCGTCGAGCGAAAGTTTCAGGGCGCTCTCGACGGCCTCGATGCAACGCTCCGGCGCGATCAGACCGCGCGAGCGCCGGGCAATTTTGGCCCGCGTATCGGCAAATATCTTCTCCGCGCCGGTATCGTCGATATTCATGTCACGGGTCGGGCGCGGACCCTTCCCCTCTGCTATCAACTTGTTGGCATAGTCGAGTGCGCCTTGCACCAGATCGCCTTCGATGATCTCGTCGAAGAAGCCAAGCGCCTTGCCCTCATCCGCGTTCACATACTCGCCACTCAGGATAATATTTAGCGCAGGCGCGATGCCGATCAGCCGCGGAAGACGCTGGGTGCCGCCGGCGCCCGGCTGCAGGCCAAGTTTGATCTCGGGAAGGGCGAACTTCGCCGAGGCGTCGCCCACCCGGTAATGACAGCCCAATGGCAACTCGCAACCGCCGCCGGCGGCGGCGCCATGGATCGCGGCGACGACAGGTTTTCCGCAAGCCTCTATCTGGTTGATGATATCGGTGAGAAACGGCTCCTTGCGCGGCTTGCCGAACTCGCGGATGTCGGCCCCGCCACAGAAGCAGCGTCCGCGTCCCGTGAGAACGATCGCCTTGATGTTCTGGTCCGCTTCAGCCTTGGAAAACGCGTCCGCCGTCCCTTGCCGTAGCGCCACAGCCATCGCGTTGACCGGCGGATTGTTCAATGCAATCAACGCTATTGCACCATGCGTTTCGTACTCGACTACGCCCACCATAGACCTCTTCCATTTTTGAAACTTGCTTTTGCCTGGCGAAACTGGAGTATGGTCGGATCATGCTCTGGAGGCAACGGCAAGTTTCAAATTGCCGGTTGAGGGAGACTATGACGAGGAAAACAAATCGCCGGATTCTGCTGGCGGCACGGCCGGAAGGCGCCCCCAGGGAAAGCGATTTCGAGTTGGTGGAAACACCGGTGCCGGAACCGGGCGATGGTGAGTTGGTGACGCGTACGATCTATCTCTCGCTCGACCCCTATATGCGCGGGCGCATGAACGCGGCGAAGTCTTATGCCAAACCGGTCGAAATTGGCGAGGTCATGACCGGCAGAGCAGTCGGACAGGTCGTGGCATCAAAGCATCCGAAATTCACCGGGGGCGATATCGTTTTCGGCGATGCCGGATGGCAGGATTATGCCCTGACTGACGGCAAGGGTTTCCGCAAACTCGACCCGGCACAAGCGCCGATTTCCACATCGCTCGGCATACTCGGCATGCCGGGCCTGACGGCCTATACCGGGCTTCTCAATATCGGTCAGCCGAAGCAAGGCGAGACGCTGGTCGTGGCGGCGGCGTCGGGCGCAGTCGGTTCCGCTGTCGGGCAAATTGGAAAAATAAAGGGCTGCCGCGTCATAGGCATCGCCGGCGCAGCGGAGAAATGCAAATACGTCATTGACGAACTCGGGTTCGATGACTGCATCAGCCATCGCGATGCCGATTTAGTGAAAAAACTCGCCCGCGCCTGCCCGGACGGCGTCGATGTCTATTGGGAGAATGTCGGCGGAAAAGTGTTCGAGGCGGTGCTGCCGTTGTTCAACTTTTTTGCGCGCGTTCCGGTTTGCGGTCTGATCGCCCAGTATAATGCTACCGGGCTGCCCGAGGGACCCAACATGATCCCCCTGCTCATGCGCGCGGTTCTCAGCAACAGGCTGAAAATACAAGGTTTTATCGTCAGCGATTTCAATTCCGGCATGGGTTATTTATTTGATAGTTTCGTTGTAAATAGTTAATTAGGGGAATGATATGAGTGAGAATGAATTTATAACCACAACAAACCTTCAGATAATCGGCTATAGCAGGAAAATATTGGGTGAT
>JADFHH010000307.1 GCA_022567275.1 Pseudomonadota bacterium
CGAGTCTTCCGGCGAGCTGCTGTTTCTGAAACGTGATGCGCGGCTCGGCAGGAGCCTCGCCCTCCCCAGCATCGAGCACGGCGCCGCGCGGTGCTTTGACCACGTGAACGGCTACCGTTTATACTGTCACGAAGTCATGTCCGGGAGAACTTTGCGTGTCTGCGGCGAAGGATCCATCCGATACCCCCCTGGACGACCGGGTTGCCTTCCAGATCGCGGAAGCGGTGGTGGCGACGATCGCCCAGCGCAGCCCGCGGTTTCAGGGCGAGGAAGATGTCTGGGACGCTATTTTGGCTCGCAAAGGCCCGGAGTTGAGCCTATATCTGGAGACCATCCGCAGGACCCGCCATTCCATCTTTCTTAATCAGCTCCAAGAACTGTATGAATTCGGCAAAGAATGTGTCCCGCGCGCGACGGCAGACGATTTTCTGGTCGCATCGGGCCGGGAGTTGGGATAGAGCCCGCCGTGTGGTTGCCAAGGTCGAATGGCATGCCGGAGAGTTATTCCCTCGTGTGGGATTCATCGTGACCAATCTGTCGTGGCACGCAAAGACGGTTGTAAGGTTCTATAATAAACGGGGCACGGCGGAAAACTGGATCAAAGAAGGAAAGCAGGCGGTGAATTGGACGCGGCTGTCCTGTCACGAGTTCAAGGACAACGAGGTGCGGCTGCAACTGTTCGCTCTGGCGTACAATCTGGGAAACTTTCTGCGGCGGCTGGCGCTGCCGCGTAGGGTCAAACACTGGTCACTGACAACGCTCCGTGAGAAACTTATCAAGATCGGTGCGAAGATCGTTCGCCACGCGCGGTACGTCTTCTTCCAAATGGCCGAGGTGGCTGTACCACGCGAACTATTCGCGGCCATCCTGGAACGGATTGTCCGGCTTCGACCTTTGATGGACACCGGGTAGGTCTTCAAAGTGCGGCGGAATCCAGCAAGGCTGCTCATTGGCTGATTTCTTGAGGGCCGAAGCCTATGAAAGAGTGCTGGACACTGCGTGGCGGGGTACACACAATAAGGGAAAGAGACTGGCCGGGGTAGTCTCGTCCGAGCCCAAGATGGGATATTCCCGGTGGCAATGAATTGCCGGCAGTATATGGAATAGGAACTATGCGGAGAAATATCTTGATGTTGCTTTGTGCTGTTCTTGTCGTTACCGCGGTCTGGTATTGGAATCCGAACCACAATGCGGTCGAGGAACCCTCCTACGGGTTCGACGGAGCGATATCCCGCCAGGTCCTGGAAAACTATCTCGCGCGAGCCGTCACGCACACCGGACTGTGCGCCAGCAGTTCAGAACCGGCGACGAGTACGCTCAATGACGACATTCGAATGCTGAAGAACATCGGCGCCAAGTTCGTCGGGCGCGCGGCGTTCGCCTGGCATCTTCCCGCGGATGAAGAACAGCACTTCAAGCAGGTCAAGGCAGCGGCACACCAGGTTCATCGTGCAGACCCTGAGATTATTCTTCAGGCCTGCATCTTCGAGATCGTTTCACGACGGGTTGAACGAATCGCCGTTCCTCATTGGGCCTTCGAAGCGTTCGGGATCCCCCCGGTAACGCGAACTTTCGACTACAACGCGATGCTCTACGCCAATGGGCAAATGCACGATCACTGGCGGCCGGGGGCGTCTGTCCCCGACATGAGCCAACTGGAAACGCGGCTGTGGTTCTACTACCGGGCTCGACGCTACATCGACTGCGGTCTGGAAGCGATCCATTTCGGGCAGGTCATGATCATGGACGATGCTGACCCCGGTCATCGTCACTGGATCGACATGCTGACCAAGGTCCGAACGTATGCGCGCACCCATGCGCGCCGACACTTCGTTCTGTGCGACGCCCACACGCATGGTGAAGTTGAGGAAGGGCGACTGCTGTTCGATTTCCATTCGTTTCCGTTGCGCATCAAGATGGTCGAAGGCAAACCCCAGCAAGCGGTGCTGGCCATGGGGCATGGCAGCAGCCTGTTCGGCCGCAGCGCGGGAGGAATCGCGCCGAGTGGCTGGTCCTGCAAGTCGCTCCCTTACCTGGTGGAATTCGATAACTGGGGATACAGCGGCGAAGGAGGTAAGGCGGTCGAAGGGATTTGGGTTTGGGGATACGATGAAATCTCGTGGTTTGCCAAGCAAAACGAGCAGTACCGCAACGACTGGCTGCGGTATGCCAGGCAGTGGATTCGAACGCACGATTCAAATGGTTATTTGCAGATGCCTACTCGGCGCATTATCTCGGGTCCGATCAAGCCCGGCATTCGTACGTTCGTCGGCAACACAAGAAGCCAGGCGTGCCCCACGGGATGGAGCGTTGAACAGACCATCAAGGAGATTTGGTCAGCGCGCATGCCCGTGTCCCCCTCACCGAAAATCTTGCCACAAAATAAGGGGGAATAGGTGAAGCAAGTATCTCCTCCCCGTTGACGGCGGTGGCGCCACGCGCTCCTCTGAGCCATGTGAACGGTTACTTTTATTTCCAGTGAACAGTCTTTCCGCTTCACTCTCATTCATTCATTACGCAGCTTTTTTGTTTCGCTTCGCGCCAGGCTTGCGCTTCTTGCGCGCCTTGGGCTTGATATTTTCCCCGCGGTGCTTGCCCGCCCACGGCCAGGGGACCGCGTTCGCGCGCGCGGCCCACGCTTCCCACTTTTGGTTCAGACGCTTTGCAACTTCCGGATAGTCGGCGGCCAAGTTGTGAAGCTCGGACCGGTCGGCTGCCATGTCGTACAGTTCCCAGGGGCCTGTCGCGCCGCGTGCAACCAGCTTCCACTTCCCGTCGCGCACCGCGCGGTTGCCTTCGTGTTCAAAGAAAAGTGGCGTCCCGCGCGCAAGCTTGCCGCCGCCAAATGCCGGCACCAGGCTAGTGCCTTCCATCGGCTGGATGTCGCTTTGCCCGCGGCGGGTCGGGTACGCGGCGCCGGCAAGTTCAACACAGGTGGCCATGATGTCAATCAAGTGCCCGGGCTGACGCTCAAACTCGTTGCGCCGCTTGATGCCCGCCGGCCAGTGGGCGATGAGCGGCGTGGCGATGCCGCCTTCATGGACCCAGTGCTTATACCGGCGGAACGGCGTATTAGATGCGTTCGCCCAGCCGCGGCCGTAGGAGAGCATGTAGCCCTGTTTTGTGCCCAGGAAATTTGCCGGGCCGCCGCCGAACTCGCCGCCTTCGGCGCAGCCGCCGTTGTCGGCCAGGAAGAGAATCAGCGTATTGTCAAACAGGCCTCGCCGCTTAAGGGCTTGCACGATTCGGCCGATGCCCTGGTCCATCCGGTCGATCTGCGCCGCGTAGATGGCCATGCGGAAGTCCAGTTCAGTTTGTTTCGCTGGTTTGACATCGTCCCATGCCCGGGCGTCGCGGGGCGTGAGCTGCCAGCGCCGCTGA
>JADFHH010000010.1 GCA_022567275.1 Pseudomonadota bacterium
AAATGGGGACTACAGTGATGGAGAGAATGATCATTGCCAGCGGAAGACCAAGATAGAATTGCACAAACCGCATTCCGTCAACAAACGCCTGACCGGGTGTGGACAGGAATGTGATCGCACTGGCTTGCGTTGCCATCATCGAAAGAGTTACGGCATACCAGGGGGTCGCTTTATTCGCAAGAAGGTAGGCTCTGATGTCCTTTTTGCCGCGAGTCTTCCATGTGCCGTAGAGAACGACAAACAATATAAATGAACTTAATACAATCCAGTCAATTGTGCTCATAAGCTAATTCTTTTCAGTGTTAATGAGTTAACGCAAAATGTGATGACCGCTTTAAATACAATCAAAGTTTCCATGGGTTTTTATTGCATTTTCAGAATTTTTCGTTAAAAAGAGGAATGAAATAGAGGGAATTAAAAATTACGAGGAATATTGTTCTACTATTGTTTTGAAGTTCTCTTGTAAACCAATTTCTCAATTATCAAATACCGGAAAGTGTGATCAGTAGATCATCTAAAATATACTGTAAAAATATAGAACAGAATGATAAGTCCGACAATATTAAAAAAGACTATAGAATACCATGTCCGCCATGAAGAAAACAGCGGCGGTTTCTCCCCATTTATTTCGTTCTTGTTTTCAGTATCAGTTTCCACTGAATTTCCCCGCTGAGATCAGATTTTCGAAGAGTCTGAACGCTCCGGGCACTCCGGCAGGCAGTTTCCATTCTGGCACGTATCCCAACTGGGGCACGGTGGACGAGGGCCGGTTCCGCATGGAGTTTCATTCGGCTTGGGCGGGTGCTGGCAGGTCTTGCTGCTACCGTTGCACTGGTCGTTTGTACACTCATTCCCGTCGTCGCTGCACGGGGCATCAGCCGGATCAACGCGGTCAATACAGGCCCCGGCTCCGTTGCACGTATCCGGCGCGTCGCAGGCTGAGTCGTTCGGGCTACCACACGGGATGCCAGGTGGATTCGGTGGGTAGTCACACCGTCCCGCCCCGTCGCACGACCAGTCCTGGGTACACGGATTGCCGTCGTAGCAGGGGCCATCCTCGGGGCAGCAGGGATCCATGATCAGGTACTCGCACTGGTAGCTGATCGGGTTGCAGTGATCGATTGTACAAAGGTTACCATCGTCGCAGTCTTCGTCCGTCCAGCATTGCCCCGTCGAAGCGCATTGGCCTGCGCAGTCTGTGGTGCAGGTCCAACTGCCGCCCTGGCACGCGCACCCACTCGGAAGGCACGGCACGCCCGGTCCCCACGGGTGGCACACCATCCCTGGCCCGCACTCAGCATCAGTGTAGCAACTATTCTCGGCCGGACAGGGCTCCGCGCACGCCTCGCCGCCGATGCAGTCGCCGGATGCGGACGGAGGAGCCACAAGCGGCGCGGCCATCTGCACGGCGAGGGCATCGGGGTGAGCGTCATCTGCCCGGGCTACATCAAGACGCCCATGACCCAGGCCAACGCGTTCCCCATGCCCTTGCTCATGGAGGCCGAAGAGGCCGCGCGCCTCATCCGCCGCGGCCTGGCGCGCCACGAGATCGGCCTTGGTGGTCACGGGAAGTTCCGCGAGGGCGGCGCGGCCGGTCACCGCCTGGGGGTCGACGCCTTTGAGAATTTCGGCGAAGGCCGGCGCCTTGGCCTTGGCATGGGCGATCTGTCCGGGCAGCGCGGCCATCAGCGCGGCCTCGCGCGCCGCCGGATCCCGGGTCTCGAGTGCGTCGAAGTGGTCCTTGCCGCCGGTCATTTTTCTCTGGTGCGCCGTCCGCCACGCCAGTGCCGCTGGTTTCAAGCCAGCCAGCGTTTGCGCCGCTTGTAGTGCTTGAACTCACGGAAAGACTTTTTATCGCCACCGGAAATCCCCAGATAGAATTCCTTGATGTCCTCGTTTTCGCGCAGCGTCTTGGCATCGCCATCCATGACCACACGGCCATTTTCGAGCACATAGCCATATTGCGCGTAACGCAGCGCCATATTGGTATTTTGCTCCGCCAGCAGCACGCTCACGCCCTGGTCCGTGTTGAGCTGCTTGACGATCTCGAATATCTCCTCGACCAGTTGCGGCGCCAGACCCATGGAGGGCTCATCCAGCAGGATCATCTTGGGCCGCGACATCAGCGCCCGTCCGATCGCCGTCATCTGCTGTTCGCCGCCGGAAATATAACCGGCCAGCGAGTTGCGCCGATCCTTCAGACGCGGGAAATAGCTATAGACCAGCTCCAGATCCCGCTTGATCGAGGCCCGGGCATTGCCGCGTGTATGGGCGCCGGTGAGAAGATTTTCATCCACCGTGAGATGCTCGAAACAATGGCGCCCTTCCATCACCTGAATACAGCCGCTCTTCACCAGCTCGTCGGGCGATGAGGCATGCACCGGTGTGTTTTCGTATTCGATACTGCCCTTGGTGACGACGCCGCGTTCGGCGCCGAGCAAATTCGATATGGCTTTCAGCGTCGTTGACTTGCCCGCGCCATTGGCGCCGAGCAGCGCGACGATGCCGCCGCGCGGCACTTCCAGCGAGACCCCCTTCAGCACAAGAATAACGTGGTCGTAAATGACCTCGATATTGTTGACCGAAAGAATGGACGGCGGCGTTTCCGCCGCCGTCCCCGGGCTCTGTTTTGCTTGAGCCGTTTTCTGCATCGCTAGCAAGTGCGAGGCGTGATGTTGTTTTCCTTGGCGTATTTCATCGAGTCCTCGTCGATCAGCGGCTGGATCACCGCCATATCCGGCTCATAGAATTTTGAGACGATCGACCATTTCTTGCCGTCCCATTGCTGAACAGCGACAATGCCCGGCCCCTCATGGTTGGCGCAGGTGATCTTGACAGGAATAGTAAATCCGCCAAGACCCAACTCCTTCAGACGGGCTTCATCGACGTCGAGGGCTTCAAGGCCATCGCGCATCATCGCGCCCGTGATCTCCTTGGTGCCATGGATTTTCATAGCATTGCGAATGGCTTCCGAATTCCACATTGCAGCCACCAGGCCACGGTTGTAGAGCACTTCGCCAACGCGGTCCTTGAAGTCCGGATGCGGCGCCTTGCCGGCATCGTAGAGATATTTGAGGATGTCCCTGTGGGCCTGGAAATTTTTACCAGGCTGATGGAATGCACCCGACAGATAGCCCTTCGCGGCCATGCCGGAGGGCTTCACGTCATTTTCCGAACCGGACCACCACACGCCGATGAAACGGTCCATCGGGAAACGGATCGAGACGGCTTCCTTGATCGCCACCTGGTTCATGACGCCCCAGCCCCACAACAGGATCCAGTCGGGCTTGTCACGGCGAATCTTCAGCCAGGTCGCTTTCTGCTCCTGACCTGGATGATCGACGGCCAGAGCCTTGAAGGCGAAGCCGTGCTTTTCGGACAGCTTCTCCAGGGTGCGGATCGGCTCCTTGCCATAAGCGGAGTTGTGATAGACGAGATGGATTTTCTTGCCCTTGAGCTTGTCCATGCCGCCTTCCTTTTCGCCGATATATTTGACCAGCGCGGAAGCCTGGCTCCAGTAGGTTGCCGGGAAGTTGAACACCCATTTGAAGACCTTGCCGTTGGCGGCGGACGTCCGGCCATAGCCCATGGAATGGATCGGTATCTTATCCACTGAAGCCTTGGGGATCAGCTGGTAGGTGATGCCGGTCGAGAGCGGCTGGTACACCAGCGCGCCGCTGCCTGCCTTCTTGGTCTTCTCGTAGCACTCGACACCTTTCTTGGTGTTGTAGGCGGTCTCGCAAGGCACCATCTTGATCTTGACGCCATTGATGCCGCCATCGCGCTCGTTGAGCATGGTAAAGTAATCGGTCCAGCCATTGGCGAAGGGAATGCCGTTGGGAGCATAAGGCCCGGTCCGGTAATCCATCGACGGAATCGTCAGTTCATAAGCACGCGCGGAACCTGCCGCGAGTGGTAGCGCCACGACTGCCGCGGCAGCCGCGAGTATCCAGTTACGCAACTTCATAGCTTTCCTCCCATATCTTAGGGTGCCTGAACATGTGCCAGCACCTTGTCTTTCAAGCTTAGCATGCCGGAACAATGTCTCAACACCAATTTACCTCCTCAATCGGCCGGACCCTAATGCGGGTACGGCCATAGTCTCAGCTTCTCCTTGATGATCTGCCACAGCCGCGCAAGGCCGTGCGGCTCCACAATCAGGAAGAAGATGATCAGGACCCCGAAGGCCGTGATTTCTATATGCTTGGCTAACACCGCCGTCATGCCGAAGCCGTCGACCAGCAGGTTTTTGAGGCCGATTGGCATCAGTACGATAAACGCCGCGCCGAGAAATGAGCCCAGCACTGAGCCGAGCCCGCCGACGATGATCATGAACAGGACCAGGAAGGATTCGTCGATGCCGTATGTTTCTCCCGATTCCGCCGCGCCCAGCCAGACGGCGAAGATCAAGGCGCCGGCAACGCCGATATAGAACGACGAAACGGCGAAGGCGGTGAGCTTCATCATGTAGGGGCGGATACCGATAAGCTCCGCCGCGATATCCATATCGCGTATCGCCATCCACATGCGCCCGAAGCGGCCGCGCACCATATTTTTGGCCGCCAGTGCGAAGACGACAACGATGCTCAGCACGAAAAGATAGCGCACCACCGGATCGGCCCTCTGGGTCGTCACCAGGAAGCCAAGCGCCTCGCGCGGCACCACGGAGATCTGGCCCGTGGCGTTATAGTTGTAGAACCAGGGCACCTTGTAAAACAGCCAGATGATAAAGAACTGCGCCGCGAGCGTCGCCACCACCAGATAAAAACCCTTGATGCGCAGGCACGGCAGCCCGAAAAGCAGCCCGACGAGCGCTGTCGTCGCTCCGGCGCCGCCAAGAACCAGGAGCATGTCCAGCTCGGGAAAGGACGTCATCAGCTTGTAGGACGAATAGCCGCCCACAGCGAGGAAACCGCCCGTGCCGAGCGAGAGCTGGCCGCAGTACCCGGTGAGGATATTCAGCCCCAGCGCCGCCAGCGAATAGATCAGGAACGGGATGAACACGGCGTTGGCCCAATAATCGTCCATAATAAGCGGCACGCCCACAAATGCGATGGCGAGGATGGCGAGGATGCCCCAGCGATCCTGCGGGATGGGGAAGATCACCTGATCCGCCGCATAGCTGGTTTTGAACAGGCCCGATTCACGATACAGCATGGCGTTAAACTCTCTCGATGATTTTTTCGCCGAACAGACCCTGTGGCCGGAACATCAGAAAGAAAAGAGCAAGAACATAGGCGAACCAGTTTTCGGTCGCGGAAAAAACGCCGGGATCGATTTCGATCAAGCCCGCGAATGCCGCGGCAATCAGTTCGCCGCTAAAGACTTCGACCAGTTTTTCACCTATCCCGATAATCAGGCCGCCGACAATGGCGCCTGGAATGGATGTAAATCCGCCGAGAATAAGGACCGGAAGCGCTTTCAGCGCAATCAGCGAAAGCGAAAACTGCACGCCCGACTTCGCGCCCCACATGACGCCCGCGGCCAGGGCGACGATACCGGCCGCCGACCAGACGATGATCCAGATATTGCGCAGGGAAATGCCGACCGAAAGGGCGGCCTGATGGTCGTCCGCCACGGCGCGCAAGGCCCGGCCGATGCGGGTCTTCTGGAAAAAGACGGCGAGGACCGTCACCAGCACCGCGGCGGTCGCGGCGGCGACCATTTCGATCTTCTCGACGTAAAGATCATGGGTATCGAACAACCAGTCCCACGCGCCCTGCGGCAGGCCGAGGTCGAGAACCTTCACATCCGAGCCCCACATCATGTCGCCGACGCCTTCGAACACGTAGGTGAGGCCGACCATGGCCATGAACAAGATGATGTGTTCCTGATTGACCAGATGGCGCAGAATAAATTTTTCGATCAGCACGGCGACGATGAACATGACGAAGATGGTCAGCGGTATCGCGGCCCACACCGGCAGGGCCAGGGCCGGGTTGTCGGTATTCGTAAATGGGATCGTCCCGCTCAGCAGGCCGACCAGGGTCAGCGCCGCGAACAGGGCCATGACGCCTTGCGAGAAATTAAACACGCCCGACGCCTTGAAGATCAGCACGAAGCCGAGCGCCACCAGCGAATACATGATGCCCGCCAGCGCCCCGCTGATCACGGTCTCAAGGACAAACAACATCTATAAACCCCTCCCTTGAGGTCATGCTCTATCAGTCATGGCTGACGCCCAGATAGGCGTCAATTACATCCTGGTTATTCTGCACCTGTTTGGGCGTTCCGTCGGCGATTTTCCGGCCGTAATCGAGCACCACCACCCGGTCGGCCAAATCCATCACCACACCCATATCGTGCTCAATCAGCGCTATCGTCGTCCCGTATTGTTCGCTCACATCAACGACAAAGCGGCACATGTCTTCTTTTTCCTCGAGGTTCATGCCCGCCATCGGTTCATCCAGTAACAGCAAGTCCGGTTCCATCGCCAGCGCGCGGCCAAGCTCTACGCGTTTCTGCAGACCGTAGGGCAGTTTTCCGACCGGGATCCGCCTGATGTGCTGAATCTCGAGAAAATCGATGATTTTTTCGACGAACTCGCGGTGTTCCAGCTCTTCCTTTTTCGCCGGCCCGTAATACAGCATCTGCCAGAAGATATTGCACTTCATCCGCAGCGCGCGCCCCGACATGATGTTATCGAGCGTGGTCATTCCCTTGAACAACGCCACATTCTGGAACGTGCGGGCGATGCCCTGGGAGGCCGCAACGTGCGGACGCATCTGGTTTCGCGTCTTCCCCTTGTAGGTAATGGTGCCTTCCTGGGGATGATAGAAGCCGTTGATGACGTTGAGCATCGATGTCTTGCCGGCGCCGTTCGGCCCGATAATAGCGCGTATCTCACCCTTCTTGATGTCGAAGCTGACATCGCGGATCGCCTTTACCCCGCCGAACGACAGCGAAACGGCCTCGACCGAGAGCAGCGTTTCAGCTTTGCCGTTCGCCTTCTTGTTGGGTGCCGCGTTCACTCCGCCGCCTCCTTGCGCTGCTCAGCCGGGTAGGGCGTTATGGTGACGATCTTCACCTCGCCATGGATCATGCCCCTGCGGCCATCCTCAAACATAACTTCGGTCGATATCTTGCAGCTCTCCGACCCATCGTAGAGCGCCTTCACCAGCGGGCCATAGCGGTCGGAAATGAAGGAGCGCCGCACCTTTTGCGTGCGCGTCAGCTCGCCGTCGTCGGCGTCGAGTTCCTTGTGCAGGATCAGGAAGCGGCGGATTTGCGACCCGGCGAGTTCCGGCTCATTGGCCAGGCTCGCGTTGACCTCGTCCACATTCTCCTCGATCATCTTGTAGACACCCGCGTGCGCGGCCAGTTCCTGATAAGTGCCGTAGACGATGTTATTGCGCTCGGCCCAGTTGCCGACCGCAACCAGATCGATATTGAGCATCACCGTGCAAAAATCGCGACCGTCTCCATAGGCCACCGCTTCCCGGATATTGGCGAAGAATTTGAGCTTGTTCTCAATGTATTTCGGCGCGAACAGGGTTCCGTCATTGATCTTGCCGACATCCTTTGCCCGGTCGATGATCTTCAGATGCCCGGTCTTGGCGTCGATCAGGCCGGCGTCGCCGGTCTTGACGAAACCGTCCTTGGTTATGGTCTCCGCGGTTCGCTTCTTGTCCTTGAAATATCCGGTGAACATTCCCGGCGACTTGAAGAGCACCTCGCCATTGCCGTCAATGCGGAGCTCGACACCCGGGACGGGCGGCCCCACTGTATCGGCGTGAATTTCGCCGTCCGGCTGGGCGGTCACATAAAGAAAGGTTTCGGTCTGGCCGTAAAGCTGCTTCAGGTTCATACCCAGCGAACGGTAGAACTGGAACAAGTCTGGGCCGATCGCCTCGCCGGCGGTATAGGCGACGCGAATGTTCGAGAAACCAAGGCGGTTCTTGATCGGTCCATAGATCAGAAATTCACCCAGAGCATAAAGCACGCGGCCGGTGAGCGGCACCGGCCTGGCGTTCAGAATGTCCTCGCCATAGCGCCGCGCGACACCGATGAAGGTGCGATAGAGCCACTGCATGAACCGGTCCGCATCCTCCATGCGGATCTGGATTTGCGTGAGCAGGGACGCGAACACGGACGGCGGCGCGAAATAGAATGTCGGTCCGATCTCGCGCAGATTTTCCTGCACGGTTTCGGAGCTTTCCGGGCAGGCGATGCAGAAGCCCGCGACCATGCCCTGGGCATAGTTGAGATAGTGATCGCCAACCCATGCCAGGGGGAGATAGGCCAGCGTGACATCATTTTCGTCGAGCTTGTCGAACGCCACCGTATCGCTCGCCGCCGCGACGCATCTCTCGCCTGTAAGCTGCACGCCTTTCGAGGCACCGGTGGTCCCCGAGGTGTACAGGATGACGGAGGTGTCGGAGCCTTTTCCATTGCCGATCTCCGCCACCCAGCGCTCACCGGCCTTGGGGTTTTTTTTCAGCTCGCTCCGGCCGAGTTCCTGGACGGCGGCAAAGGAGCGGATGTGACCCTGCCCATAATTTTTCAGTCCGCGCTCATCGTCGAAGATGATTTCCTTGATGCTCTTCACCTTGCCGGATACCGACAGGATCTTGTCGACCTGCTCCTGGTTCTCGGCCATCACGAATTTGACCGCCGCATGTTTGAGCACATAGGCCATCTCGTCGGCCACCGCATCCTGATAGACCGGCACGGGAACGGCGCCAAGGCTTTGGGCGGCCGCGAATGTCCAATAGAGACGGGGCCGGTTGTCGCCGATGATGGCGATTGAATCGCCGTGCTTCAGACCCATCTTTTTCAGGCCGATTGCGAACGCCCTGACTTCGTCCAGAGTCTCGCTCCAGCTCCAGCTTTGCCAGATGCCGAGATCCTTTTCCCGTATCGCCGGCCGATCGGCGAATTTCACCGCGTTGCGCAGTAACAGTTTAGGAAATGTATCCGCAACAGCAGTATCGCCGGTCGTCACGACGTTCAACCTCCCTGATTCAGCGCGTTGATCGCGCCCCGAGCCGTTGCTGTGAGCGGCCGGTCTTATTCAGCCCACCTTATAGCACAGATGCATCTTATCAACCTCGCGGCGATCATGCCCTTGACACACAGGTGAAGACCCCCCGCGTAAATTATCGGGCCGGTTCGATTCACCTTGTCTCCGGCGCAGGTCTTGTATCTCACTCTCGGAAATTTCTCAACCGGCCGGGATCGAGGGCACTGAAGACGATGGATGGTATCCGGTCTGGCGTACTCAATAATTCTTTCCACGGGATTGACCCTACCGGGCAGACTCCACGAGTTTCTTGAGCCGCTCAAGACCGTCTTCATAATCCTGACCGATCCAGAACTCGAACATCTGGCCCATCCAGAGCTGGAGCGGGTTATTGCCGACATCTGTATCGAACACCCAGACGACGCGCGTGCCCGCCCCCGACGGTTCAAGCCGGAATGCCGTGCTTGCCTTGCCCATAGCGCCAAATTCAAGCCTGACCCTGACCAGGGTGTTGGGCTGGCTCTCGACGATCTCCTGAACGCCCGACCCGATATCGGGATTGTCGCTGCGCCATACCATATGCGCGCCCTTGCCCTCGTCGGGTCCGGAGAAAACATATTTCGTGTTCGGATCGCGCGCCGCCCAGGGCGACCATTGGTTGAAACGCCTCAGAGAGTTCACGTAAGGGAACACGTCCGATTCAGGCGCATTGATGACGCTCGAGCGGGCCACCGTGATGTGCTGCGGCAAAGCGAACGCCACTGCGGCCAACAGCAGCACCAGTAGCGCCACTCCCAAAAACAGTCTTGTCATTGGATGCATATTTCTCACACCCCTTGTTCGACGTTCAACTCACAGAAAACAGTATACGCCGCCGCCGCGTCAATGACATGGATAGTTCCTGCTCTGAGGCGCATGAAAAAGGGCGGCCGAGGCCTCCCTTGATGTGAATGGATGTACGTCTGGTTTACGAGAACGCGATTCCTGCGGCAATCAACAGCGCAAAGCCAACGGCCCGGACCCTAGGGTGTTAGCTGTTGTTATCAATAAGCATATTCTCCTAATCCTATGGTCTGTAAGACCAATGAATTAAGCCGTTTGTTTGAGAAAACGCGCTGGCTCCAGGAAATTTTATGGCGCGGCATTTGCGCAATCCGGTGCTAATGTGTTTACTCCATACCAGCATCGGGGGCAGGACTCACTGAGAAGGCAATCGATATGCACACCACTCCCCAACTCCTTTCGCGCGTGGCGGCAAGTTTGCTTGCGTGCGCGTTCTTCGGCGCCGCGTTGATCATGTCTCCGCTTGCCGCTGATGCGGCGGGCGGCGGCTCCCCGGAGCCGGTCTCGAAGCCAGCCTGCTCGACCATGAAGACGAAGATCGCCTGCCGGGGGCAAAGCCATTGTTATTGGAGCAACAGCAAAAAGAGTTGCAAGACAAAGCGGAAAAAGAAGTCGGAAAACAGCGCGGACGACAAGCTGTATATGCAGGGGAGAGCGCTGGCCAAATCCGGTGAATACGCCAGGGCGATTGAGCTGCTCAAGACCGCGGATCAAACCGACCCGCAGGTGCTCAACTATCTTGGCTACTCCTACCGCAAGAGCGGCGATCTGACGACCGGCATAAAATATTACAAGCTGGCGCTGGCCATCGACCCGGACTTCGTGCTGGCGCGCGAATATCTCGGCGAAGGCTATGTCAAGGCCGGCCGCATCGACCTCGCCAGGCTGGAGCTGGCGGCGATTAAAAAGCTCTGCGGCACGACTTGCGAGGAATATATCGACCTGGCGGCGGTGATCGATTCCGGCGGCAGCAGCTACTGAACAAGCACGGCCCCGCGGCCGGCTGCTCGAAAGCGTATCACACCGGCCGTCCTGTTCCCGTTTCGCAACGGGGCCGGGAGGGCCGGTTGTTTGTGGGGGGGCCGGAATGACCCTTGCAAAGCTCACCGCGCACCATTCACCCAATCTTAGGCCTCGTTTCGTATTATGCATCATCCTCGCGGGGGGTAGGGTTTGCAGGGGCGTTGCGCGGATGCTGGTAAAGAGCACAACTGACTGGTCTCGCGCCGCCAATGCGCTGTTGCTTGGCGCGTTGTTTTTCCCGCTCCTGCCCGTCCTTTCCGCGCTTATCCAATATACGCTTGGCGCCGCGCTGGGCTGCCAATTCTCCAGTGGCGGCGCCTGCCTCATCGCCGGGGTCGATCTGGCGCGGTCTTCGGCACATGCCGCCGGGGCCGTGAATGAGATGGTGCGGGCCAGCGCCGGCGTCGCGCTGCTTTACTACATCATGCTGCTCACCGTGCTGGCGCAGTTGACATCAAGCGGCTTTCGCGGCCGTATCGTGCGCACCTGCGCGGTGATCATGTGGGCCGGCGTCCTGCCGTTCGTGCTGGGACTGGCGGCATTGGTCCTCGGCGAGGGCACAGTGCAGTGCGGCACGCCGGGCGATCCCGCCATCGCCTGCGATGCTCCCGGCGCGCTCACCGGATTCGTCTATTACGGCAAAGTATTTTTCCACTGGCTGGCGGATATCGCCGTTCCTCTCGCCGTGATGGTGACCGGACTCGTGGCGCTGACCCTGGGCTACCGGACGCTGGTCGGGCGGCTGGTCCGCATCTGCACGCCGCAGGACTGAGGCGGCAACCCCTTCCCTCTCCGCCCTTCCCGCGCCATAGTCCCCCCATGCCGTATCAGGTTCCAAAATCATTCGGTTCGCGCGCCGAGCCGCGCCCGGTCACCGGCGAAGCGCCCGCGCGGCCCGGCGAAGCGCGGCAAGGATTTTCCGAAGCGCCGCAGCCGATGATCACAGAGCATCCGATCGTGCGCTCGTTCGACAATCCCGGCGCCCTGCCCGTGTACGTGCCGCACCGGCCCGAGCGGCCGGAGAAGTCGGAAGGCGGTATCGCCTTCAGGATCGTTGCGGAATTCGAGCCCAAGGGCGACCAGCCCGCGGCTATCCGTGAGCTGGTGGCGGGCATCGAGGCGGATGAGCGCGACCAGGTGCTGCTCGGCGTCACCGGCTCGGGAAAAACCTTCACCATGGCAAAAGTGATCGCCGAGACCCAGCGCCCGGCGCTCATTCTGGCGCCGAACAAGACCCTCGCCGCCCAGCTTTATGGCGAGTTCAAATCGTTCTTCCCGGACAATGCGGTGGAATATTTCGTGTCATATTACGACTATTATCAACCAGAGGCCTACGTTCCCCGGACCGACACCTATATCGAAAAAGAAAGTTCGGTGAACGAGCAAATCGACCGCATGCGCCACGCCGCCACCCGGTCGCTGCTGGAGCGCGACGACGTCATCATCGTGGCCTCCGTGTCGTGCATCTACGGTATCGGCTCGGTGGAGACCTATACGGAGATGACCTTCGCGCTGAAGGTCGGCGACACGGTCTCGCAACGCCAGCTGCTCGCCGACCTCGTCGCCCTGCAATACCGGCGCAACGACATGAGCTTCGAGCGCGGTAATTTTCGCGTGCGCGGCGACACCATCGAGCTGTTCCCGGCGCATCTGGAAGACCGGGCCTGGCGCATCTCGCTGTTCGGCGACGAGATAGACTCCATCACCGAATTCGACCCTCTCACGGGGCAGAAAAGCCAGCAACTGAAGCTTGTGAAGGTCTACGCCAACTCGCATTATGTGATCCCCAAACCGACCCAGCAACAGGCGCTCAAAGCCATCAAGGCGGAGCTGAAGGATCGGCTGGATGAGTTGCACAATGCGGGCCGTGTGCTCGAAGCGCAGCGGCTGGAGCAGCGCACCACCTTCGATCTGGAGATGATCGCGGCCACCGGGGCGTGCGCCGGCATTGAGAATTATTCGCGTTATCTCACCGGCCGTAAGGCGGGCGAGCCGCCGCCTACCCTGTTTGAGTATCTACCCGAAAACGCGCTGGTGTTCGTCGATGAGAGCCATGTGAGCGTGCCCCAGCTCGGCGCCATGTTCAAAGGCGACTACCGGCGCAAGGCGACGCTCGCCGAATATGGTTTTCGCCTGCCCTCCTGCCTCGACAACCGGCCCTTGCGGTTCGAGGAGTGGGACGCCATGCGCCCGCAATCCATGTTTGTCTCGGCCACGCCCGGCCCGTGGGAGCTGGAGCGCACCCAAGGGGTGTTCACCGAGCAGGTGATCCGCCCGACCGGGCTGATCGACCCGCCGGTGGAGGTGCGTCCGGCCACGACCCAG
>JADFHH010000308.1 GCA_022567275.1 Pseudomonadota bacterium
GCAAAGACACGGAAATCAATCGTCTTCTGGGCACCGAAGGCGACTTTGGCGGTATGCTCGGCCTCGACAAGAGGTGGGCTGTGAATGCGATCAAAGCCGTGGGCAATTATGGTGAGATTTTCGAGCGCAATATCGGCGTGAATACACCAGTCGGCCTGGAGCGCGGTTTGAATGCGCTGTGGACCGATGGTGGCCTGCAATATACGCCTCCTTTCCGTTAGGCCGCGAATTGTTCGTGGTTTGACCACATGATTACGCCGTGCCGGGCGAGTGCGTCCGGCACGGCGGCCTTGTAGGGGCTGTATCACGACAGCCTGTCTGAGAGCTTCACCGCCAACAGACAAAGCGGGTGGGAACGTGGCTTCAATAGATACACCGGCGCCCTCAGCGCATTCAGACAGCGGGCAGAGAAACATCCTCGCCCGGCTGTGGTACAACAAGGAAGCGCGCGGCGTATTTTTACAAATTTTGACGGTCGCGATTCTGTTCTCGTTTATCGCCTATATCACCTCGAATGCAATCGCTAATCTGGAGCTGCTCGGCAAGACCTTCAGCTTCGATTTTCTCAATGTGCCCGCGAATTACGATATCGGTCAGACTCTGATCGAATACGACTCGAAGAGCACGCATTTGCGGGCCGGCATTGTCGGAATGCTGAACACGCTTCTGATAGCCGTTTGCGGGATCATCACGGCGACCGCCCTCGGGTTTATACTGGGCGTGTTGCGGCTTTCGCCCAACTGGCTGGTCTCCAAGATGGTTTACTGTTTCATCGAATATATGCGCAACGTGCCTGTATTGCTGCACATTCTGCTGCTTCACGCTTCTGTGGTGCATTTGCTGCCGAAACCCAGGGAAGCACAAGAATGGGCGAATATTGCCGATTCGATATTCTTTACAAACCGGGGCGTCTTCTCGCCTATGCCATTGCCGCAAGACGGGTTTGGCTGGGTTACTGGAGCATTCGTGGCTGCCGTCGCGGGCGTCTTCATATTCAGCCGGTGGGCCAAGGCGCGCCAGGATGCGACGGGGCAGCATCTGCCCGTATTCTGGATATCGCTGGCGGCGTTATTCGGGCTGCCGTTACTCGCCTATCTGCTGACCGGCGCCCCTCTGGACTGGGATACTCCAGCGCTCAAGGGGTTCAATTTCCGCGGCGGGTTTGTCATCCGGCCTGAGTTCCTGGCTTTATGGCTCGCGCTGTCTTTGTACACATCCGCCTTTATCGCGGAGATTGTTCGCGCCGGTATTATGGCTATCGGCAGGGGACAGTGGGAGGCGTCCTTGGCGGTGGGCATATCCCGCGGCCGGACACTCAATCTGGTTATCATTCCCCAGGCGATGCGCGTGATCGTTCCACCCCTGACCAGCCAGTTTCTGAACCTGACCAAAAATTCATCGCTGGCGATCGCCATTGGCTATATGGATGTCGTGGCGACGGTAGGCGGTATTACACTGATGCAGACAGGCAAGGAAATGGAGACGATGATGATCGTCATCGGCTTCTATCTGACCGTGTCGCTTTTAATCTCCTCGGTCATGAACTGGTACAATAATCGCATCAAGATTGTGGAAAGATAGGCGGGGAACGTAATAAATGAGCGACGCGACCACAACGCAGAGCTACGCGCCGGGAACTCATCCCGACATGCCGCCGCCGCTGCTGAGTTCAGGGGTTATTTATTGGGTCAGGAAGAACCTGCTGTCTAGCTGGACCAATGCCGTACTGACCATCGTTGCCTTCTGGGGCCTGTGGGTGATACTCCCGCCATTCTACGAATGGGCGTTTGCCGATGCGGTGTTCACCGCCGTTGATCGTTCCGAGTGCCAGTCACTGGGTGACGGCGCGTGCTGGGCGTTCATCGACGAGCGTTTCAAGATTTTTATGTACGGGTTCTACCCGGAACCCGAGCGCTGGCGCGTAGTCCTGGCATTCTTGCTGTTGTTCGTGGCGCTCGGCCCCTTGCTGTTCGATAATTTCCCCTATCGCGGCAAGGCCATGCTGTTTTCGATGGCCTATCCGTTCATCGCCGCCTGGCTCCTGCTTGGCGGTTTCGGGCTGACACCGGTCGGTACCGACGAGTTCGCCGGGATGCTCCTGAACGTCATCATCGGTGTGACCGGTATCGCTTTTTCACTGCCCATTGGGATAGTGCTCGCGCTGGGGCGCGCCTCGCAACTACCGGCAGTGCGGATCATTTGCATAACATTCATTGAGTTTATCCGCGGCGTTCCGCTCATCACATTGCTGTTTCTCGCCTCGACCATGCTGAGCTATTTTCTGCCGCCCGGCACCAGTTTCGATCTTTTGATGCGGGTGCTGATTATGGTGACGCTGTTTGCATCGGGCTATATGGCCGAAGTGATTCGCGGCGGCCTTCAGGCTATTCCGCGCGGGCAATATGAAGCCGCCGATTCCCTGGGATTGAAATATTGGTTATCCATGCGCCTTGTCGTTTTGCCGCAGGCGCTGAAGATTTCCATCCCGGGCATCGTCAATACTTTCATTGGATTGTTCAAGGATACAACGCTGGTCATTATTATCGGTCTGTTGGATATGCTGGGTATGGGCCGCGCGTCTCTGGCCGATGCCAATTGGGCGGGTCTGGCGACCGAGGTGTATATCTCGATCGCGATATTCTTCTTCCTGTTCTGCTTCGCCATGTCGCGCTATTCGCTCTATCTGGAGAAAAAGCTGGAGACAGGCCACCAGTAACCAGGGTCCGGACATGTTGACAAGATGAGGTGCGGAAAATATGCTCCGGTCGGCTCGCGGAGGTGTTGGGCCCGCGCGCGCGACACTCGAGATTTAACGAGGCAACAACCATGAAGGTCAGGAATTCCCTCCGCTCCTTGCGCAAGCGCCACCGCGACAATCAGCTGGTGCGCAGGCGCGGGCGCGTCTATATCATCAACAAGACCAACCGGCGTTTCAAGGCCCGTCAGGGCTGATATCCTTTTCCCGCGCATTGCTCGTAACCCTTCCCGCGGCCCGGCCTTGCCGGTCACGGCGAATTCCTTTGACCGGCATCCGGCGTCCGGCCTATGCTCACACCCATGATTTGCACCCATAAACGAGTGTTGCGTCAGCTCGCATTTACCCTGCTTTGCTGCGTCGCCCTGGGCTTGCCGGGCGCGCGGGCGGAGCCGGGCCGCGCCACCGGCCCCCAGGGTGCGGCGCGCCAAAACCTCAAGCTCCCCGGGGCCGAAGCCGACACGGCCGCTGAACGGCGCAAGCTGCTGGCTGATCTCTATCATCGCCTCTCCAGGGCGGAAAATCCCGAGAACGCAGCGATTATCGCCGCAGCCATCGAGCAACTGTGGCGGCACTCGGGAAGCGCCACCATCGACTTTCTGATGTCGCCCGCCGGGGTT
>JADFHH010000309.1 GCA_022567275.1 Pseudomonadota bacterium
GGGCAATATGAAACCCGCCGCCGACGGCAGGGCCCATGGGAACGCCGCGACAAAGACCGCCAGAAAAAGAACAAGGCTGGGAACGAACCCACTCATCAAACCCGGTATCCTTCTACGCTTGAGCAGCGCATGTCAGCGCGTCATGTCCTGGCGCTACCGTTTCCCGCGCGGCTGCCCGTTACCGCCCGCCGGCGCATCCCTGGCGATGACGACGGGTGTGTCGAAAAACAGCACGCTGACATATTCCAGCTCGCCAAGCGCCGCATGCGGGCGCACCGTAAATGTGTAACCTGAACCGGGCACAACCACACCGATCCGCAACCCGCGTGGCAGCACCCCGCCATGGCCCGATGTCGAAACCTCATCGCCTTCATAAACTTCCGCGCTATGGGGCAGGAATTTTAGCTGGGGCGTGGCGGAGTTGTCGCCAATGAGAACCGCGCGCACTTCCGCGCCGCCAACCAGCACCGGGATGCGGGAGTTCAGATCATTCAGCAGGATGGCGCGCGACGCCGTATCTCCAGTGTGGACGATACGCCCGACATACCCGTCTCCATTGATAACCGCATAACCATTTCTGATGCCGCGTTCGCGCCCAAGATTGATGAGAATGCTGCGCGCGAAGGGTCCGCGCGCATCTGCAATGACATGCCCGGTGGCGAATTTCAGCGCCGGGTCTTCGACGGCCTTCAATAATGAGCGGTAATGAACCAGACGCTTGTCGAGACGCTTCGCCCGCCATTGCCAATGCAGCAACTTCCTGTTTTCTTCCTTGAGACGATCGAGTTCTTCGAACAGGACGAGATAATCGGCGAACTGTCCTTTTCTGCGCCGCACATAGAGGGCAGGTTGTGAGGCTGCTTGCAGCACCGGCGATACGAGATCGGTCAACAGGCCGCGTATCTCGCCTATCTGCTTGTTCTCAAGACGGCTGAATATCAGCAATATGACGCAAACAAAATAAAGCGCGAAGAGCAGCCACTCTCCCGCCAGACTGTTTTTCCGGCCAGCCGGCGTGTTTGCAAATATCCTGCGACGCATAACCACACACTCAACAAACGCTTACATCCGCGCCCTGGGTGCCGGCTATCATCTTACCCGGCGGTGGCGCGGTTGGCCGGGGGACTGAAACTAAATAACAAAGCCGCCAAGGCCCGTGGACTCACTACACGTCCACCAGCAAATCCTTCATGTCATCCAGGTTTTCCAGCGCACGGCCGGTTCCGATCGCAACGCAACGCAACGGATCTTCCGGCGTGTTGAATTTAACCCCGGTTTCCCTGGAGAGCTTGGTGCTTATTTTTTCGAGCAGCGCACCGCCGCCGGTGAGGTGGATGCCATCCTCATAGATGTCGGCGGCAAGCTCGGGCTTTATATTCTCGAGAGCGATCCTGATGCCATCGGCGACGCGCGCCAGCGGCAAAGTCAGCGCCTCTGCGATATCCGCCGGCCCGAGGATGATCTGGTTTGGGATGCCTTTTTTCAGATCGCGTCCCTTGATGTGAATTTCGATGGTCTTGCCGTTGGCTTTGGCTATCGCCGTCCCGGCCTCGATCTTGATTGTTTCCGCACTCGTCTGCCCGATCAGCATATGATGCTTGAGACGGATATGGTTGATTATGGCGTCGTCGAACGCATTCCCCGCTGTCCTGATCGAGCGCGAATAAATGATGCCGCCCAGAGAAATTACGGCAATATCCGTGGTGCCGCCGCCGATATCGACCACCATCGTCCCGTGCGGTTCCGCAACCGGCAAGCCAATACCGATCGCCGCGGCAACCGGCTCCTGAATGAGATAAACCTTGCGGGCTCCGGCCGAGAGAGCGGCCTCTTGCACCGCGCGCCGCTCCACCGGCGTCGCATCGGCGGGGACGCAAATCATAATTTTCGGAGAGATGAGGGATTTGCGGTTATGCACGCGGCGGATGAAATATTTGATCATTTCCTCCACCGCCATGAAGTCGGCGATCACGCCGTCCCGCATGGGCTGCACGGTCTCGACTGAGTCCGGGGTGCGGCCAAGCATGGCCTTCGCTTCCTGACCGACGGCGATGACTTTCTTCTTGCCCTTCTCGGTGATGAAGGCGACAACCGAAGGCTCTTCCAGAACAATGCCACGGCCCGGCACATAGACCAGCGTATTCGCCGTTCCAAGATCGATGGCCATATCCCTGGATATGACACCGACGATACCATTAAACATCGGCGAATGCCTCTCTCGTTACGCAACGCAACTCACGAACAACCGTGAAACCCTGCCCGGCACATGGGCAACAACAGCCAGCCACAGGTTCACAGCTCCTCAAATACTGCCGTGCATCTTGCGGCATATTCCTGGCACAGGCAATGAACCCAGAGAGATTTTGCCGTTAAACTCGCGATTATGGTTTACGTGCGGCAAGTGGCCAGATGGCTCAAAAAACGACCTGAATCACCCTCATATGCCGAATCCGCAATGGGAAACGGCCGGGGAAGATGCCCCGGCCGCTGGAATATTTCAGCTCGGATGAGCCGATACGTAATTTTATATTTTACGATGCCAGTATGCTGCCAAGTGCGGGTTAATGTCGTTGTACACGCAATTTATTGAGGGCGCTGACATAGGCGCGCGCCGAGGCGACCATCGTATCGGTATCCGCCCCCCGGCCGGTGCCCGTCTTGCCGTATTCTTCCAGCCGCACGCTCACTTCGGCCTGGGCGTCGGTGCCTTCGGTCACCGCATGCACCTGATAGAGCGGCAGGCGCGCATCGTGCGGCACGATCGCTTTGATGGCGTTGAAGATGGCGTCGACAGGACCACTGCCGGTCGCTTCCCTTGTGTGGTGCGTGCCGTCCACATCCAGCGTAATCGTGGCCTTTTGCGGCCCGCCGGTGCCGGCGATGACTGTCAATGCGGCGAGCTTGATGTGGTCGCCGGCGTTGGCCATCCCGTCATCGACAAGGGCTTCGATATCCTCGTCATACACATGCTTCTTCTTGTCCGCCAGATCCTTGAACCGGACAAAGGCATCCTCAAGCGCGTTTTTGCCGAGCTCATAGCCCAACTCCTTGAGCTTCTCGCGGAAGGCGTGACGGCCGGAATGTTTGCCCATGACCAGCGTGGATTCTTTCAACCCGACACTTTCGGGCGTCATGATCTCATAGGTCTGGGTATTCTTCAGCATGCCGTCCTGGTGGATGCCGGCCTCATGCGCGAAAGCATTTTTTCCGACGATCGCTTTGTTGTACTGGACCGGAAATGCCGTCACCCCGGCCACCATTTTTGAGGCGCGGGTGATCATTTGCGTGTCGATTCCGGTCCCGCCAGTCACCACGTCATTGCGCACATTCATGGCCATGACAATCTCCTCAAGCGCGGCGTTGCCCGC
>JADFHH010000011.1 GCA_022567275.1 Pseudomonadota bacterium
ACTTGAGGCCGTTTGAAAAAACTTATCCCCTCTCTGTCTGGCTGCATTATTATGCGCCCATCCTTTCCTCATCTAAGGGGACGCGGACTCGAGACCGTCTTGATTCGTGAGGAAGGGAGCGGTTCCTGCGAAGGAGGCGGGCTAACGGTCCTCTCCTTCCCGGGCGTGCCGTCCCGGACCCGGGGGTACTACGGCCCCCGCGCCTGAGAGCTGTAGTCGGTTTGTTTGTTTGTGCTACCGGCCTTCGGCCTACTTGAGCGCGTATCGTCCTCAAGTAGCCGCCAGGCGGTAGGACAGGAAAGACTCCGACCTCACGACGCCGGGCGGATTTCGTAAAGATACCGCGCGCGGAGCGCTGGAAGGCCGCTCTAAAAAAATGATCGCGGTCGCTCAGTGCTCCGCGCAGTCCCCCGCCTGCGGGGGAAAAATCAAAATCCGGAGCCTCTGGCTGCTGGACACTTTGGCTTGCCCTGCCGCTTCGCGGGGGCCCCTATTCAGCCGGCGCGACCTTGCGCCGCGCGCGCGGGCGTTTGCTCCGCTTCGCCTTGGCGGCGGCGCGTTGCAGTTTACGGGCCTCTATCGGGCCGACGATGAGGGTGAGCATGGGCGGTACGATCAGCAGGGTCAGCAGCGCCGACAGCGCCAGGCCGCCGACCACTACCGAGCCGAGCCCGCGATAGAGTTCGGAACCGGCGCCGGGGATGAATACCAGAGGGAGCATGCCGAACACGGAGGTCAGCGTCGACATGAAGATCGGCCGGATGCGGTTGCGCGTCGCTTCGGTGATGGCGGCCCCTGGGTCCATCTTGTCCTCGCGCAAATGGATCAGCGTCTGGTGGACCAGCAATATCGCATTGTTGACGACGATCCCGACCAGGATCACGAAGCCGAGCAGGGTGAGCATATCCAGCGACTGATTATAAAATATGTTCAGCACGGCAAGGCCGGCGACGCCGCCGGCCGCCGCCATCGGCACGGCGAGCATGATCACCAGCGGGTAGATGAAACTCTCGAACAAAATGGCCATCACCAGATAGACAATGACCATCGCTATGAGCAAATCGCCGACCATATGGTCCCAGGTTTTTGTCAGCTTGTCCGCGGTTCCGGTAATGCGAAGCCGTACGCCTTCGGGCAGACCTTGCGCCCGCAGGGGCTCAACAACCTGGCTGCGTATCAACTCGATCGCCTGTTCCAGCGGCATCGCCGCCGATGGCACCACCTGGAGCGTGACCGTACGCAGGCGCTCACGGTGGCGGATGGCGACCGGGCCGGCGGTCATTTCCACCCTGGCCAGCGATGAGACGGGCAGGATTTGTCCCGTGCTCGTCACCACCGGGAGATTGCCGATATCCTGGGTGAAATTGACATTGCCGCGCGGCCCCTTGAGCGTCAGGTCGAGGCGCGCATTGCCAACGGTGACTTCGGCCACGCGCAGCCCGTCATTGAAGGCATCGATAGCCAGGCCGAGTTCCCGCAGGGTCACGCCATTGTCGGCGAGCCTGATGCGGTCGGGCAGAATCCGCACCTCGGGCGCGCCCAGCTCCAGCCCCGGCCTGGGCCTGAACTGGTGGCCTTCGCTGCGTGGAAAAACCTTGAGAATGCGCCCCGTCGCGTCAAGCGCTGTGGCGAGAATGGTCTCCAGTTCGGGCCCGGAAACATCGAGCTCGATTTTCCGGCCGCCGCCGATGCCGCGGCCGAAGATAGAGCGCTGGGAGATGATGGCGAAGGTGCCCGGTTCCTTGAATACGGGTTTTTGCAATATCGGTTTGAGTTCACTCACCCGGGACGGCGTCACCGCTGCCGCGCCCAGGAAAGTGAAACCCCGGTGAGCGACAAAAAAGAAGCGGTCGATCTTGGGCGGCCCGCCCGCCACTTCTTCGGGCCCCGACACCGATCTCAGCAAGGGCCTGATCTCGTCCTCGATACGTTTGGCGATGCCTGCCGTGGTCTCGAGATTGTAGCCGGGCGGCGGGATCAGCACGCCGAATATCAGATTGCGATTGCCCTCGGGAAGATATTCCAGCTTCGGCAAAAACGCCCAGGCGCCGGCCAGACAGGCCACGGACGTGGAGAGGATCACGGCGATCGCGGCGAGCTTGTAGCGCGTGACCAAGGCCGTGAAGCGGAGGATGGAGGAGACGAAACCGCGCGCGAAATGGTCGACACCGGGTATCGCCATCCGCGTAAAGCCCTGGCTTTCCTTTCCCGCCCCACCGGCCAGCATTCTGCTGGACAGCGCCGGTATGACGGTGATGGAAACCAGCAGCGACAGCAGAACGGACACGGAAATCGCCACCCCGATATCGCGGAACAACTGGCCGACCTCAAGCTCCATCACCAGCACCGGGATGAACACCATCACGGTGGTCAGGGCCGACACCAGCACCGCGCCCCAGACCTGCTGTGCGCCGCGATAGGCGGCGTCCCGGGCGGCGAGCCCCTTCTCGCGATGCCGGAAGATATTCTCCAGCACCACGATCGCGGCATCGACAACCATGCCGACGGCGAACGCCAGACCGGCCAGGGAAATGACATTCAGGGAACGCCCGAGCGCCGCCATGGCGACAAACGAGCCGACCACGGAGACGGGTATCGCCAGCGAGATGATAACCGTCGCCCGCCAGGAGCGCAGGAACAGCATCAGAATGAGGCCGGCCATGATGCCGCCAACCCAGATATTCTGGCGCACCAGGTTCACCGACGATTTGATATAGACCGTTTCGTCATAGACCTGCCGGAGTTTGAGCCCCCGGGAGGGAACCGCGCGTTCGTTCAACTCCCTGATGGCTTCGCGAATCCCGTCCATTGTCGCGATGACATTGGCGCCGGTTTCGCGTTCGGCATTGAAGGCCAGCGCCGCATGTCCATCCAGGCGGATTATCGCGCTGGCTTCCTTGTAAGCGAAGCGCACCTGAGCGATGTCGTTCACGGTGACGCGGGAGAGAGCGCCGGTCTGCTCATCTTGCACCGAGCGCAACACCACGGAGCGGATAGACTCTAACGTGTTCAGCTCGCCGACGGTGCGCACCACATAGCGGCGCTTGCCCTCGTCGATATCGCCCGCGCTCACCACCGCGTTGTTGCGCCGGAGCACATTCAGAACACTGGCGACCGTGAGCCGGTAGCGCGCCAGCATTTCGGGTTCGACGATCATTTCGATTTCCCGCTCGCTGGCGCCATAGACATTGACCTGGCCGACGCCATCGACACGCTCGATGCGGTCCTTGATGACGTCTTTGACGAAATCGCCGAACTCATGGATCGGGGTTGTGTTGCCCGGCAGGCGCGTGACGATGAACCAGGCGATGGGCGAGTCCTCCGCGCCGGCAAGCTTGATGGTGGGTTCGTCCGCTTCATCCGGGTAGCCGGTCACGCGGTCCAGCCGGTTGGCGACCTCGAGCATGGCGCGGTCCATGGACGTCCCGATGGCGAACTCCATGGTGATCCTGCCGCGGCCGCGCTGGGAGTTGGAGTCGATCGACGACAGGCCGCTAATTCCACGCAGCACGTCTTCCTGGCGGATCACAATTTCGCGCTCGATCTCCGCAGGTGCGGCGCCAAACCAGTAGGTCTGGACCTTGATGATCGGCCGGTTGACGTCCGGTGCAAGCTGAATGGGGATGGTTTGCAGGGCAACGAAACCGAACATCACCACCATCAGCACCACCGACACCACGGCTATGGGGCGCTCGATGGCGGTGCGGATGAGGTTCATGACGACCCTTTATCGATACGCAGTTTCATGCCGGACTGGAGGCGCTCATTGCCGCGTATGACGACGATTTCACCCTGCTTGAGGCCGGACACGATTTCAAACCGGCCGCCGACCGCCTCGCCAACCCTGATCGGGCGCGGCTGGGCGGTCCCGTTGACGACGACAATAACCATATCGCCTGAAGGGCGCTTGAGTATGGCGTCCTTGTGGACCGTCAATACGCGCCTCTCATCGCCGACCGGAACCGCGACAACAACGGATTGCGAATCCGCAAGCAGACGTCTGGTATTGGCGAACCGCGGCACGAAACGCACGGTGCGGGTTCTGGTCAGAGGATTTTCCGACGGCAGGATGGCGCGCACGATGGCGCTATGAGTCGTGCCGTCATCGAGTTTGAACGCAACCTCGCGTCCGATGGGAAGCCCGCCCAGCCGCTTGTAGGGAACCGCGGCCTCGACCTCGAATGCGCGCTCGTCCATCATCCTTACAATCGGGGCGCCTTTGACGGCATAGGCGCCCGCTTCGGTATAGCGGCGTATGACGACGCCCGCATAGGGCGCGCGCAGCACGGCATAGTCCACATCGATTTGTTTACGATGCAGGGTGGCGCGCTTGATGCCGATATTGGCGCGGGCGCGTTCGACCCGTGCGTGCGCGACGCCGGTCCGCTTTTGCGCATCTTCGAACCTGGCCTGCGAGAAGGCGGTGGAGCGGCGTAATTTCTCCTGACGTTTAAGTTCCGTCATCGCCACCTGCGCCTCGGCAGCCCAGGTTTTCATTTCCGCGCCCGCTTCATCCAGCGCGCTCTGCGCCAGTTGCAATTCCGCGTGCAGGATCTCGGCATCGAGTCTGGCGATCACCTGACCCTTGCCGACGCGGTCGCCGACTTCAACCTCTACGCTTTCAACCGGACCGGCGATGCGGGCGGAGATGTCTCCCATGCGCAACGATACCAGCCGCCCGACAATCGGCACGGTCTGGGTCATCGGCACGGAGTGCACTTTTTCCACACCCACGAGCATGGCGCCTGGCCCCTGGGCCAGAGCCGGGGAGGGCGTAGCCGCGCAATAGAAAATGGCGGCGGCGAGCATGCCGAATAGCAGAACCGCAAATTTGCCAGAGGGTCTCATTTCAATTGGTTTCATATGTTCATTGTAGCGCATACGATCAAACCAGAGTCCCGACCCTAGCCTCCATTGGCGATTTCTTACAGGCCTTCATTCATTTAACATGAGCGCGGGCCGCCAGGATCAGTCACCAAATGGGCTGATTTTTGCCTGATTCATGAAAGTTTCGCCTCACTGCCGGCAAATAAGCCCGATACAAGAATATTTCAACTTTTGTGATGTACGGTGATGAGTGGTGCAGGGTCGTAACGCATTTTGGGAGGCAAGGATGCCGTATCCGCACCGCGTGCGTCAGCTGGCGCGCTCAGCCGTGGCGCGCCGGCCGATTGACCTGATTTCCAAAACATCTCAACAGACCCTAGTCCAGGCCATGCCTGGTACGAAAGCGCATGGCGAGAATCATCGGTGGCCTCGCGTGCGGACCGGAGTGTTACTGGCACGCCGTGTCCGTGTGATGGTCTCGCCGCGCGCCTAGGCCGGCCTCCCTTGTTCCTCGCGTCACTGGGGGGACAGGGAGCGCCGGCCGCTGTTTTCTTCGGTATTCTAACTGCATAATCATGTTTTATTGTACGAAATTTCCATCAATAGATGTTTTTTCGGAATGTTTCCTCTAGAGTGAACGCGAATCCTGTCCGGTAGTTGACCCAAGGGTCGCGCAAATGTCCGACTTTTCGAGCGCCTTGTCCAAAGCTTTATATCTGCTCATCAGCGGCGATGCGGCCCTGATGGAGATTATCGCGCTGTCGCTGCAGGTGAGCTTGAGCGCGATCGCGTTGGCCACGCTTATCGGCCTGCCGCTCGGCTCCGTGCTGGCCGTGGCCCGCTTTCCCGGACGCGGCGGCGTCATCACGCTCGTCAACGCCCTTATGGGACTGCCGCCGGTGGTCGTTGGCCTCATTGTTTATATGCTGCTGTCGAATGCCGGGCCATTCGGCGTGCTGAACCTGCTCTACACGCCAACCGCCATGTTAATCGCCCAAACCATTCTTGTCACGCCGATCATCGCCGCGCTGGCGCGTCAGGCGTGCGAAGATCTGCTCGAGGAATATGACGAGCAATTGCGCTCGCTGGGGGCGGGCACAGGCCAGATCATCGCCACGCTGCTGTGGGACGGGCGCACCCGGCTGCTGACCGCCATCCTCGCCGGCTTTGGCCGCGCCATCGCCGAAGTGGGCGCGGTGATGATCGTCGGCGGCAATATCAACCATGTCACCCGCACCATGACCACGGCGATCGCGCTGGAAACCTCGAAAGGCAATCTGGCGCTGGCGCTGGCGCTCGGCGTTATCCTGCTGGCGCTGGCATTCGCCGTCAACGCGGCCGTCATGGGCCTGAGCGGTACAGCGGAGCGCGCCGCCCATGCCTGACGGGAGCCGTAGACCCGAGCCGGACTTGCTGGAAGTTCGCGGCGTCACCTTCAAGGCGGGAGGGAGGATGCTCGTCGACCATATCGATCTGGCGCTGCGCCCGGGCATAGTCACGGTCATTCTGGGTCCCAATGGCGCCGGCAAGAGCCTGTTGTTGCGGCTGATGCACGGGCTGCTGACTCCGGCGTCCGGTGAAATCCTCATGCCTGGCGCCGGCGCCACCGCGCGGACGCGGCGCGGCCAAGCGATGGTGTTTCAGGCCCCGGTGCTGCTGCGCCGTTCGGCAAAGGCCAATATCGCCTATGCGCTGAAACTGCGCGGGGTTTCGCGAGCGGAGCGCAACGCACGCGCCATAACCGCGCTCGAACAGGCCGGACTTGCCCATCTCGCGGACAGCCCGGCGCGGCGTCTGTCCGGCGGCGAGCAGCAGCGTCTGGCACTGGCCCGGGCTCTGGCGCTGGAACCGAAAATCCTGTTTCTCGACGAGCCCACCGCCAGCCTCGACCCGGCGTCCGCCAGGGCCATCGAGGGAGTTATCGGCGACACCCATGCAAGGGGCGTCAAGGTGGTTCTGGTCACCCACGATGTGGGCCAGGCCAAACGTCTGGCCGGAGAGGTGGTGTTTCTGAACCGGGGTAAAGTCACCGAAATCAGCCCCGCGAAGAGTTTTTTCAAGCGGCCTGAAAGCGTGCCCGCACGGCAGTTTCTCGCTGGTGAAATCGTTGAGTGAAAGGAGCATGTTTTTGTCCCGAACCTTCACCCGCGGCTGCTTGATGCTGGCGGCACTCGTCCTGTCTCTCACCCTTGCAAGCCCTCGCCAGGCGGCGGCCAAGCCCTTTATCATCCTGCAATCGAGCACCTCGACGGTCAATTCCGGTCTGTATAATTTCCTGTTGCCGCGCTTTACCAGCAAGACCGGCATCGAGGTGCGCGTGGTTTCGGCCGGCACCGGCCAGGCCATCAACAATGCGAAGAATGGCGATGGCGATGTGCTGCTGGTGCACGCCAGAAGCGCGGAGGAAAAATTCGTGGCGCAAGGCTATGGCGTGAAGCGCTTCGACGTCATGTACAACGATTTCATCATCGTCGGCCCGGCTGACGATCCGGCAGAGATTTCGGGGCTCGAGGACGCGTCCGCTGCGTTCAAAATTATCGCCGCCGCCAAAGCGCCTTTCGCCTCGCGCGGCGACATTTCCGGCACCCACAAAAAAGAGATGAAACTCTGGAAGGCTTCCCAGGTCGATCCGGTGACCGCCAGCGGAACCTGGTACCGGGAAACCGGCTCCGGCATGGGCGCGACACTGAACGTGGCGGTTGGTTTGCGGGCTTACACGCTAACCGACCGCGGCACATGGATCAGCTTCAAAAACCGCGGCGACTTCAAAATCCACGTCCAGGGGGGAACCGCGCTGCTCAACCAGTATGGCATCATACTGGTGAACCCGGAGAAACATCCAAATGTGAAGGCCAGGGAAGGCCAGGCCTTCATCGACTGGATATTGAGTGCCCAGGGCCAGGCGGCAATCGCCGCCTACAAGCTTGGCGGCCAGCAGCTGTTCTTTCCCAACGCCGGCACATTATCCTCCCTCCCCTTGACGGGGAGGGATTGAGGGTGGGGTGACACAGCAAGGACTCATGCGCCCTTGGGCGCATTCGAGCTTGTTTTCAAAGTGTTCGCTTAGAGCTCAAGAGTCTGTTTTCGCCCCCTCACCTCGGCCCTCTCCCCGATGGGGAGAGGGAGTCACGGCCAGCGCCACGGCAAGGCCAAACCCGGCACCGAAATCCCCGTGCAAACGAATCTCCCAGCCCGCCTTCAAGCCGCATTGTAGTGCACCGTCCCAAGCCCGCTCACGTCATAACCCTCCAGGGATCCGGCGCGTTCGGTGAAGGCGGCGCTGCTGGTGAATTCCAGCAGGCGCGTCATGGCTGCGCCGAAATAATCCCGGCGGCACATCACAAGGTCGTAGCGTTCGCGCGCCAGCGGCACGAATGCGAGGCCATGACGGCGCGCCATGGCGGCCAGCCCGAGACCGGCGGCCGCCTTGCCCGCGGCTACGCCGAGCGCCACTTCCGTTTCGCTGCGCGCGGGCGCATCGCACGGCTTGAGATCCTCCAGGCTCATACCGGCGTCTTCAAGCAGCCGCGCCAGCAACACGGTGCTGCCGGCGGCGCGCTGACGCGGCAGGAACGTGGCGCCCGCGAGATCGGCGATTGATTTGACCTGGGCCGGGTTGCCGGCGGGCAGGATGAGCCCCTGTTCGCGCCGCGCCCATTCGATCGCCACCACCGGCATTCCGGCCAGCGCACGCGCCACGTGGCCCGCATTCCACGCATCATCGCCCTCTTCCGGAAGATGGATGCCAGCGGCGACGGCCTGGGTTTTCGCCAGGCGCTCCAGGCCATTGAGGGAGCCGTCAAACAGCGTGGCCAGCCCCGTCTGTGCTTCGCGCAAGGCCCATTCGAGCAACGGGTCGTGAGAGCCGGCGACCACCGGCGGGCGCGGTTCAAACGCGCCCGCGCCCGCGCCATAATGGGTATGGCGCACCAGCCAGGATTGCACCAGGGCGCGCGGGAACAGCAGTTTGCCGGTCACGCGGATACAGGGGATAACGCCCGCGCCCGCAAGGTCATACACCTTGCGCTGCTTGATGCGCAGCAGCGCCGCGACCTCTTTGGTGGTCATCAGATCGGGTTGCACCGGCTGTTAGCTCCCCCATGTGTGAATTCACGCCGCCAGCGGCAATCTGGCCGGGAAGTGACGGCTCAAAATGGTAGATCGCATCACGCGTCGCCGATTGTCATGTTTTGCAATCCGGCGTGTTGATCCTAAGCATCCAGGGTCCGGCGAAACGGCTCAACATCATCCCCGCCGACATAGCCGTCACGAAAAGGAACGCCATACCGGGGCGGATGCCGAACATCGTCAGCGCGGGGCCGGGACAGATTCCGGCAAGCCCCCAGCCAAGTCCAAAAATAACGCTGCCCAAAATGAGCGGAACGTCGATATCACGCCGCGTGGGAACGAGCTGCTTTTCCGCGAACAAGGGCTTGCGTCCCTTAAGCAGCCAATAGCCCGGCAAAGCAACCGCCAGAGCGCTACCCATCACCAGAAGAAGGGCGGGATCCCAGGTGCCCGATATATCAAGAAAACCAAGCACAACATCGGGATTGACCATCCCTGAGATGGTGAGGCCTGCGCCAAAGACAAGTCCGGCGAATGTTGCAGCGATGATCGGCATGGCGCGCACCTAAATCACGTGCCGGACCACGAACACCGTGGCCAGACCGCAGCCCATGAAGGCAAGTGTCGCCATAATAGAGCGCGGCGAACCCCTGGAGATGCCGCATATCCCGTGACCCGACGTGCAGCCCGAGCCGATTGCCGTCCCCAGCCCGACAAGCAGTCCGGCGAACAGGAACACCGGCATCGGGGTGTCTATTTGCACCTGACCCGGGCGCCCGAATGCGGCGAGAAAAACCGGCGCGGCGAGTGCTCCGGCGAAAAAGGCAAGCCGCCACGCCGGGCCATCGGACCCGCGGATCAAGCCTGACCAGATGCCGCTCGCGCCCATCACCCGGCCATTCAGCGCAAGAAGCAGGATAGCCGCCAGACCGATCATTGCGCCGCCAAGTAATGGCATTAGGATTTCAGTTTCACTCATGGGTACAAATATACCCCTTTCGGCTTCTTCTTTCCTAGCTCAAACTCGCGCAGTCAAGCGGCTTTTAGCCACATCTGGCTGGAAACCATTCTGCGCCACAAGGCTTGCCAGAACACCGTACAGTTGACACGATACCCTGCAGATGCCTCCGCGCGCCGGAACGGGGAGCGTGAAGTCATGGTAGTCGTTTAAGGGAGGTATAAAAATGGCGGATACAAAGGACAAAGGCGGCCATAGTCCGCGCTGCATTGCACTGGTTGGTCCCTATCTCAGCGGTAAGACGACGCTTCTGGAAGCGATACTCGCGCGCACGGGGGCGATTCCCAGACAAGGAAAAATGGCCGACAGGAATAGCGTCGGCGACGCCAGCCAGGAGGCGCGCGACCATGGCATGAGCGTCGAGCTCAATGTCGCGCAGACCGAGTTTCTCGGCGACAGCTATACCTTCATCGACTGTCCCGGTTCGGTTGAGTTTCAGTATGACGCGAGCGCGGCGCTCACAGGCTGCGATGCGGCCATCGTCGTGTGCGAATCCGACATCAAGAAGGTGCCAGCCCTGCAACTCATCCTGAAGCAGCTTGAAGATCGTGGCATTCCGCATTTCCTGTTCCTCAACAAGATCGACAAGGCGGAGGGGCGGGTGCGCGATATCCTGCCCATCTTGCAGCCCGCCAGCGCAAAACCTCTGGTTCTGCGGCAGATCCCCATCTGGGAAAACGAGATCGTCACCGGTTTTGTCGACCTGGCGCTGGAGCGCGCCTTCGTCTACCGCGAGCATGCGGCGAGCGAGGTCATAGACATGCCCGGCGGTCTTGCCGAACGCCAGAAGGAAGCGCGGTTCTCCATGCTGGAGCACCTTGCCGACTATGACGATGAGTTGATGGAGCAGCTTCTCGAAGATATTGAACCACCGCGCGATAAAGTGTTCGACGATCTATCGAAGGAGTTGAAGGACGGCGATATTTGTCCGGTCTTTCTGGGTTCCGCCGAACATGGCAATGGCATCCTGCGGCTGTTGAAGGCGCTGCGCCATGAAGCGCCCTCGGTTGCACAAACGATTCTCAGGCTCGGCGTCGGCGATGCCCCGTCCTGCGCCCAGGTGCTAAAAACGTTTCACACCGAACATGGCGGCAAGCTGACCCTGGCGCGGGTGCTCACAGGCACATTCGCCGATGGCGCCTCGATCTATTCCGGGGACAAGGGTGAGCGGATTTCCGGCATCTTCACGCTGATGGGGCAGGACCCCGTCAAGGGCGCGGATTCAGGCCCCGGCGCGACCATCGCGTTCGGCCGGATGGACTCCATAAAGACCGGCGACACATTGGCCCTCGAGAAGGGCGCGGGCGTGAATATCGAATGTCCAGCCCCGCCGGCGCCGGTGCTCGGGCTCGGGCTGGAAGCGAAAGAGCGCAAGGACGAAGTCAAGATGACGTCGGCGATCGCCAAGATTATCGAGGAAGACCCGTCGATCTCCCTGGTCCACTCCCAGGAGCTTGGACAGATGGTGCTGTGGGGGCAGGGAGAGATGCATTTGCGGGTCGCGCTGGAACGGCTGAACCGCAAATACAGCATCGCCGCGCGGACTCATCCCCGGCTGGTGCCATACAAGGAAACCATCAAAAAGAAGATCGAAATACGCGGCCGCCACAAGAAGCAATCGGGCGGCCATGGCCAGTTCGGCGATATCGTCGTCGACATCAAGCCGTTACCGCGCGGCTCGGGTTTCGAGTTTTCCGACACCATTTCCGGCGGCGTCGTCCCCAAACAATATATCCCCTCGGTCGAAAACGGGGTGAAGGAATATCTGGTCTCCGGTCCGCTCGGGTTCCCCGTCGTCGACGTGGCCGTGTGCCTGAAGGACGGGTCCTATCACTCCGTCGATTCATCCGATATGGCGTTCAAGACGGCGGGGTCCATCGCCATGCGCGAGGGCTTGCCGAAATGCGCGCCGGTTCTGCTGGAGCCGATCATGGCGGTGGAGATTTGCATTCCTTCCGATGCGACCGCCAGGATCAATCAGATCATCTCCGGCCGCCGCGGCCAGATTCTTGGCTTTGATGCAAGGCCCGGATGGCAGAGTTGGGATCTGGTCAAGGCGTATATACCCGAATCGGAAATGCAGAATCTGATCGTCGAGCTGCGCTCGGCGACCGCGGGGGTGGGCACCTTCACCGCAAAATTCGGCCATCTGGCGGAGCTGACCGGCAAGCTCGCCGAGCAGGTGCTCTCCGCTCATAAAGAGGAAGCGGCCTGAGGCGGGTGCATCCGCAAGACTTGTCTGGGCGTATAGAGTCATGCAGCGCCAAACAGAGGTCTCTGGGAAAGGGAGAAGCAAATGCCGATCAGAATCGCAAGAGGTTGGGAAATTCCTGAAAGCCTGGCGACGCCGGAGGAGGTTTTTCTCAACCGGCGTGCGTTTATTGCTGGCGCCGGCTCGATCGCGGCCGCGGGCGCATTGCCTGATATGGCCTTCGCCGCAGTGAAAGATGGCGACCCGAGCGCCGATCTCTACCCCGCCATGCGTAACCCCAAATACAAGATCACCCGGGAGCTGACACCGGAAAAGGTCAACCTCACCTACAATAATTTTTACGAATTCGGCTCCCACAAGAAAATATACAAAGCGGCCCAGGCGCTCCCCATCCGCCCGTGGGAGGTCGTGTTCGATGGCCATATAGAAAAGCCCTTCAAGATCGGCATCGACGAGTTGATCCGTAAAATGACGCTGGAAGAGCGCCTCTACCGCCACCGCTGCGTCGAGGCCTGGTCGATGACAGTGCCCTGGTCCGGATTTCCGATGAAGGATCTGGTGGCGCTGGCAAAACCCTTGTCGAGCGCCAAATATGTGCGCATGGAAACCTTTCTGAACCCGTCCGTGGCGCGCGGCCAGAAAGCCGCCTGGTATCCCTGGCCCTATGTGGAAGGGCTGACGATGGAAGAAGCCACCAACGAGCTGGCGTTCATGGTGACGGGCGCTTACGGCAAGCCGATGGCCAAACAGTTCGGCGCGCCGTTGCGGCTCGCCGTGCCGTGGAAATACGGTTTCAAGCACATCAAGATCCGTTATCCGGTCATGCCCGACGAAATCGGCTTGGCCGTTCTCGTCGTCCCCGCGGGGGTCGACGCGGACAACCCTGTCCCGGCGGTAGTGATCTGTCACGGCACTTATGGCTGGCAGCACGGCAAATATGGGCCCCTC
>JADFHH010000310.1 GCA_022567275.1 Pseudomonadota bacterium
ATGGCTGGACCTGCCAGCCATACGCCTTTGATCAAGCGGTACAAGCCACCAACAGTCTGCTGGAGGCAATACGCCCTGCTGGCGATCCAAGCGTCCCACAATCAATACCGGACGAGCTCAAGGATATATATCAGCTGCTCGGGGTAGACGTCGCAAACGGGAAGATAAAAGCCCTTTGCGGCCGTGCGGCGACTGCGAAAGAAAAAGCGGACGCGGATAAAATCCTCCCATTGCTCGGGCCCATCGCGAAACGCATAAGTGCTAGCCAAAAGAACGTGCGAATTTCTCCCGGGATCACGCCCATCGCGATAAGTGCTGGCAAAAAGGAGGTCAAGACATGAGCGAAGGACACATTCGCCAGCGCGGTCCCGGAAGTTGGGAACTGAAATATGACATAGGCCGCGATCCCGTCACCGGGCGTCGCATAATAAAATATGCCACTGTGAGGGGAACCAAGCGCGATGCCCAACGGGAACTCCGCGCCCGACTCAATGCTGTCGATAAAGGTGTCCACGCCGATGCCGGCAAAATGACATTCGCGGATTGGTTGAATGAGTGGCTTGCGGGAGCGGCGCACACAGTTTCCCCCACTACCCATGAGGTCTATTCAATAATCGTCACCAGGCACCTCGCCCCTGCATTCGGCGAGCTACTGTTGTCGAAACTGACGCCGATGCACATACAAGCATATTACACAAGGGCGCTTGCATCTGGACGCCTGGATGGGAAAGGCGGATTGTCGCCGCAGACCGTGCGCCACCATGACCGCCTTCTCAATGTCGCATTGAAACGTGCCCGCGTGCTGCGGCTGATCGCTAATAATCCAGTCGAAGATGTGGTCTGCCCGAAAGTCGAGCGCAAAGAAATCGAAATTCTCGACGATGACGAGGCTTTAAGGCTTATCACCGCCGTCCGTCCGACACGGCTTTATGCTCCCATTTTTCTGGCACTTGCCACGGGGCTTCGCCGGGGCGAATTGCTGGGTCTTCGTTGGTCCGATGTAAATCTTGATCGCTCTGAATTAACGGTCACCCATTCGCTTGAGCAAACGAAGGCGGGCCTCAGGCTAAAGGAACCAAAGACAAAAAGCGGAAGGCGAAAAATTGCCCTGTCTGGAACAATCGTTGACGTGCTGAGACAACATAAAATTGCTTGCTTGCAGGAGCGTATCGCCCTTGGGCTGGGCAACAATCCCAAGGCCTTTGTATTCGGACGGCCCGACAATGGCGAAGCACAAAGTCCATGCGATTTTTCAAAAGCATTCTCCCGGATTGCAGCCAGGGCCGGACTCGGACACATCACATTGCATGCGCTTCGTCACACGCATATTACCAATCTGCTGCGCGAAGGCGTTCATCCGAAAATTGCGAGCGAGCGGGCCGGCCATTCGAGCATAAGCGTGACTCTAGACATCTACAGCCACGCTGTCCCCGGCTTGCAGGAGGATGCCGCTGCCCGTATAGACGGGGCGCTGGCCAAACTCGTCGAGAGCTAGGGTGGCAAATGGGTGGCAAAACCGGGTTTCCGGTAATGCCCTGTTGAGAAAAACGTAGTGATTTCAACGATGGATGGGTGGCCGAGTGGTTGAAGGCACCGGTCTTGAAAACCGGCAGGCGTGCAAGCGTCTCGGGGGTTCGAATCCCTCCCCATCCGCCAGTTATTTATGACTGAAATTTCAACGCCCTAACCGCCCAGACGCAGGGTGCCGCGGCGGCCGTCATGGCGAACCCAGACCACGGAGCGGCCCTGGCGCGAAATCTTGTAGCAATAAGTTTTGCCTTTCAACCAACGGTTCCAGCGATGGCACAGCTGGTTGCTGACAATCCACCAGCGACCGCTATCGGCCGACCCGCCGGCAAGTGACGCCGCGATTGCCTGCAAGCGTCCGTGCATCGTGCCATCGGGGCTATAGGCGATTGGCAGCACGTAGCCCCTGGTGTTCAAATATACGGTCTTGCCGGCCACCGCCTTGAGCAGCTCGGCCTCGTTCATATCGCCGAACTGGGCCGCTTGCGCGGCAGTCGCGAAACAGGCCAGCGCAGCAATAAGAAGAATACGTTTCATGGATGAAACCCCTTATATTTTCATATTCGTTGCGGTGCAGCGCGGAATACCGCATTGCAAAAATGTCGAATTTCAGGCACATGTCCCTCAAGCGGGCCACGAATGCGGTACGAGTCAGCTTGCAAGCATCGGGCCACACGGCCCATGGCTGGCCGCCGCCGCCGCTCAGCTTCGGAAACTCACGTCCAGGTTTTTGATATATTACGTATTTTTAGGGCAGGCTCAGGCGTTACGCAGACTCAATGCTGCCGGCTCCACACCACCAATCTGACACAGAAGGACACAATTTGTGCCCTGATTGAGTATGGACCTTAGCCGCCCTTGCGGGCGCGGCGGCGGCGGGACCACACATTCATGCTCTCCACGACCGCCGCGAAGCCCATGGCGAAATAGATGTAACCGCGCGGAATGTGGAAATCCAGCCCGTCGGCAACCAATGCAGCCCCAATGAGAACCAGGAAACTCAACGCCAGCATGCGCGTGGTCGGGTGGCGCACGATGAACTCCGCGACAGGACCGGACGCCAGATACATGATGAACATGGAGATGACGACGGCGGCAATCATCACTTCCACATGCTCCGCCATACCGATCGCGGTGACGATGGAATCCACCGAAAACACCAGATCGATCACCGCGATCTGGAAAATATAGCTCCAGAATCCGCCGGCGATCTCCTGCGTCTGGTCTTCATCCGCTCTATTCTCGAACGAGTCGTGCATCTCCCTGGTCGCCTTGACGATCAGGAACAGCCCGCCGGCAATGAGAATGAGATCGCGCCAGGACACCGTGTGCTCCATGAGAGTGAACAGCGGCGCGGTCAGGCCGATGAGCCAGGTGATCCCGAACAGCATCACCACGCGAAACAGCAGGGCCATGCCCAGACCGATTTTCCTGATGCGTTCGCGGCGCTGCGCTTGCACCCGCGCGACGATCACGGAAATGAACACCACATTGTCGATCCCGAGCACGATTTCCATCGCGGTCAGCGCCACGAGGCTTGCCCAGATGGTCGGGTTAAACAGCCAGTCGATCATCAACAGCACCCCCGGAAATATGTTTCAGTTTTTGTTGTGCGGCCCATCGGGTCCAGGATTGTTACCTTACAATCAATTTGCCGGATCATCGCCGGGGTCGCGCCAAATGAAGGTTCGGAAAACACCGATGGCAAGCAGATAAACGGCGGCGAACGAGAATATAGCCTTTGCCGCGAAGCTGCCAGGGAATGCGTTCAGCACTTCATAGAGGGCGGCCCCTGACCACAATAAGGTGAT
>JADFHH010000311.1 GCA_022567275.1 Pseudomonadota bacterium
CTTTTTCAGCCAGTTTGCGCTCACGCTCCAGACGCCGTGCGGCGCTTTGAACTTCCTTGTCGAGATCGGTCTGCGTGCTCAGCGCCAGGGAAACCGGATCGGCGGGTTGCAGATTGGGCGAGTTCCAGTGGGTGCGCTCGCGGATCGCGTTGATCGTCGGCTTGGTGGTGCCGACGAGGCGCATGATCTGTCTGTCTTTCAACTCGGGATGCTGGCGCAGCAGCCAGAGAATCGCGTTGGGGCGGTCCTGACGCCGCGACACGGGAGTGTATTTCGGCCCCTTCTTGGTCTTCACTTCGGGTATTTCGACCTTGGGCAGGGACAATTTCAGCTGGTATTTGGCGCCGTCATGGCCGCGCTGGATTTCCTCGCGCGACAACTGTCCCGACGAGATCGGGTCCATGCCCTTGATGCCATGGGCCACATCGCCATCGGCGATGCCTTTCACCTCCAGAACGTGGAGATGGCAGAACACGGCGATCTGATCGAAGGTGAGCGATGTGTTCTCGACCAGCCACACGGCGGTGGCTTTCGGCATCAATGGCGGTTTGGACATGAATTTGACCTCTTTGTGCTTTTTGCGTCCCATCAGGGGAGCAAAGCGGCAAAACAGAAATTCTCGATGACAAGGGAATGGGCTCTGTATAGGACCGCTTGAACAAAGAGGCAATCATCGATGATCACACTCTATACATTCGGCCCGGCATTCGGCGTTCCCGACCCGAGCCCGTACTGCATGAAAGCTCTTATGCTGCTCAAAATGGCCGGTCTGGAGTTCAGGACACAGCCCGCCAATCTGCGCAAGGCGCCAAAGGGCAAGGCGCCTTATATGGACGATAACGGGACGCGCATCGCGGATTCAACCTTCATTCGATTTCACCTGGAAAACACTTATGGCATCGACTTCGATGCCGGATTGAGCGACACGGAACGCGCCGTCGCATGGACTTTCGAGAAGCTGTGCGAGGACAATCTGTATTGGGCTATCGTGTATTCGCGCTGGCTGAATGATGAAAATTTCAATGCCGGGCCGGTTCAATTTTTCCAAGCGGTCCCGGCCCTGATGCGTCCGTTCGTAGTTTTCATGGTGCGCCGGCAAGTCCGCCGCGACCTCAAGGGGCAGGGTTTTGGCCGGCATTCGGAGGCCGAGATCGGCGCCCTGGCAACGCGCGCCATCGATCACCTCGCGGCCTATCTCGGCGACAAGCCCTACCTGATGGGCGACAAGCCATGCGGTGCCGACGCAATCGTCCTGGCCACGGTCGCCAGCCTGCTTTGCGATATTTTTGTGTCTCCCATGCTTGGCGCAACGGCGAAACATAATAACCTCGTTGCCTATCGCGACAGGCTCATGGTTGAGTATTTCCCCGATTGAGAGGCGGGAAAATACTCTCACAAATCCTCCAGCAATCGCTCCGCGCTGGTCTCGCCGAAGCCGCCGTCTTCCAGGTGCAGGACTTTGACGACGCCGTCCTCGACGATCATGGAGAACCGCCTGCAGCGGAGCCCGTAGCATTTGGCGCTCAAGTCATATTCCAGGCCGGCGGCGCGGGTGAAGTTCAAGGCGCCGTCGCCGACCATCTCGATCTTGCCGCCGGCATTCTGGCTCTCGCCCCAGGCGTGCATGACCAACGGGTCGTTGACCGCCAGACAGACGATGGCGTCGATGCCTTTGGCCTTCAGCGCCCCGGCCTTGTTTATGAAGCCCGGCAGGTGCCGCGACGAGCAGGTCCGGGTGAACGCGCCGGGCACGCCGAACAGCGCCACTTTCCTGCCCTTGAAAATGTCATCGCTGGACGTCACGCCGGGGCCGTCCGCCGTCATGATGCCGAGATCGACGCGCGGAATTTTGTCGCCGACGCTGATGGTCATGGTTGTTCCCCCTGCCCTTGAATATGCATGATGAATGCCCGGAAAGATGCGCGATTCCCGCCCGGAGTTCAATGCCCTCTGGCGGTACGGTTACGCCCGCGCATTCGCCGGGATTGCGACCACGGGCCAATTAACCAAAATGCGGCTTTCAGACCGCGGTGACGGAAGTACTGTTCCAATAGGGGAGGGATTTGGCTAGGGTTGGAGCCGCATTGAAGGTTATATGCGAAATGCCGGCTGGAGAGGATGCCATATGGCATCCCGAAGTTTCAGGGCCGGCTCACCCAAGGGAGAACGAAATGATTGGACGCACTATTCTTGCCGCCGCCATTGTCGTGTTTATGGCCACGCCTGGTCTGGCTTTTTACTGCCCGAATAACGTCAAGGCCATTGATGCGGCCCTGGCTAAAAATGCCAACGCATCGGTGAAGGCCCTGCGCGACGAGGGCGAGAAGTTGCACAAGGCGGGCGATCACAAGGGATCGGTCAAAAAGCTCGCCGAGGCCATGAGGATGCTCGTCACCCCGATGTAATCTGTTTGCCTCGATCCCCCGGCGGCGGAATTCACTGCCGCCCGGGGCGGGCCCCCCAACGACCCTTGATATTACTCCACATTCAGCACGATTTTGCCGATATGCGCGCCGGCCTCCATATGGGCATGCGCCCGGGCAGCCTGGTCCAGGGGGAAAATTTTGTCGATCACCGGCCTGATTTTTCCCGCTTCGATCAGCGGCCAGATTTTCTCCTCGAGCGCGCTGGCGATGGCGCCCTTGAACGCAACCGATCGCGGGCGCAGGGTCGAGCCGGTGTAGGTGAGTCGCTTCAGCATCAGGCGCATAAAATTCACTTCCGATTTCGCACCGCCCAGAAACGCGATCTGTACGATGCGCCCGTCAGTCGCCGCGGCGCGGAAATTTCGCTCGATATAATCGCCGCCGACCATGTCGAGAATGACATCCGCGCCGTGGCCATCGGTGAGCTGCCTGGTCACTTCGACGAAGTCCTCTTCCCGGTAATTGATCGCCCGGGCGGCGCCCAGCTTTTCGCACGCCGCGCACTTCTCGGCCGTACCGGCGGTGACAAGGACTTTTGCGCCCAGTGCCACCGCCATCTGGATGGCGGTGGTGCCGATACCCGACGAGCCGCCATGCACCAGCAGCCATTCGCCGCTCTTGAGCGCGCCGCGCTCGAAGACATTGTGCCAGACGGTGAAGCAGGTCTCCGGCAGCGCCGCTGCCTGGGTCATGCTCAGGCCCTTGGGGATGGGCAGGGCGGCCGGCTCATCGGTAATGCAATATTGCGCATAGCCGCCGCCCGGGGTGAGGGCGCAGATACTGTCCCCCGCCTTGAAGCGTTGCGTGTCCGCGCCCGTGGCCACCACTTCCCCGGCGATCTCCAGGCCGGGAAGTTCGGAGGCGCCCTTGGGCGGGGGATAGGCGCCGGTGCGTT
>JADFHH010000012.1 GCA_022567275.1 Pseudomonadota bacterium
CCGGAGCCGCGTTATGTGATTTCCATGGGCGGGTGCGCCAATGGAGGCGGCTATTATCACTATTCCTATTCCGTGGTGCGCGGCTGCGACCGTATATTGCCGGTTGATATTTATGTGCCGGGCTGTCCACCGACAGCCGAAGCGCTGCTTTACGGAATCCTGCTTCTGCAGAAGAAGATTCGACGCACAGGAACAATTGAACGCTAGGCGGGCAGCCGGGCGGGCAGGCACAAGATGGATGCGGCTCTCAAAGAACTGGGGGACTATCTGAGCGAAGCGCTCGGCGATAATGTTGTGAGCGGCTGGCAAGTGACCCGCGGAGAGCTGACCCTCGTCGTGGGACGTGAGTCGGTGCCCGACGTTCTCAAATTTCTCAAAAGCGACGCACTCTGCCTGTTCGATTGTTTCATCGACATCGCCGGCGTGGACTATCCTGAACGCAAGCGCCGTTTCGAGGTGGTCTATCACCTTCTCAGCCCGCGCCAGAATCTGCGTATCCGCGTCAAGACCAGTACCGATGAGGCGACGCCGGTGCCCAGTGTGGCCAATATTTACCCGGCGGCCAACTGGTTCGAGCGTGAAGCCTTTGATCTTTACGGCATCTTGTTTTCCAATCACCCCGATTTGCGCCGCATCCTGACCGACTATGGATTTCAGGGTCATCCCTTGCGCAAGGATTTCCCGCTCACCGGCTTTGTCGAAGTGCGCTACGACGAAGATCAGAAACGGGTGATCTATGAGCCGGTGAAACTGGCGCAGGAATTCCGCTCCTTCGACGCCATGAGCCCGTGGGAGGGCGTCCAATATGTACTGCCTGGCGATGAAAAAGCCAGCACTGGCGAAAACGGCGAAGACAGCCATGGCTGAAACCGGGACTCGCAACTTCACCATCAATTTCGGGCCGCAGCACCCGGCCGCCCATGGCGTGTTGCGCCTCGTGCTTGAGCTTGACGGCGAAGTGGTGAAGCGCGTCGACCCGCATATCGGACTGCTGCATCGCGGCACCGAAAAGCTGATCGAGCACAAGACATATCTTCAGGCGGTGCCCTATTTCGACCGGCTCGATTATGTCGCGCCGATGAATCAGGAACATGCGTTCGCGCTCGCGGTCGAAAAGCTGCTCGGCATCAAAGTCCCCAAACGGGGCCAGCTCATTCGCGTTCTCTATTCGGAGATTGGCCGGCTGTTGTCGCATCTGCTCAATGTCACCACCCAGGCCATGGATGTGGGGGCGCTGACGCCGCCGCTGTGGGGTTTTGAGGAACGCGAAAAGCTGATGATCTTCTACGAGCGCGCATCGGGCTCACGCATGCACGCGGCCTATTTTCGCCCGGGCGGCGTGCATCAGGATTTGCCCCCCGAGCTTATCGATGACATCGAGGCCTTTTGCGACCCGTTCCTCCAGGTGCTTGATGACATTGAGGTGCTGCTCACGGACAATCGTATATTCAAGCAGCGTAATGTGGATATCGCGGTGGTGTCCCTGGAAGACGCCTTCGCCTGGGGTTTTTCGGGCGTCATGGTGCGCGGCTCGGGCGCGGCCTGGGACTTGCGCAAATCCCAGCCCTATGAATGTTACGACGAGCTGGAATTCGATATCCCCATCGGCAAGAACGGCGACTGCTATGACCGCTATCTCATCCGCATGGAAGAAATGCGCCAGTCCGTTCGTCTGATGCGCCAATGCTGCGACAAATTGCGCGGACAGGGCGGCGCTATATCCACCAAAAGCAAGAAAATCGTACCGCCGAAGCGCGCCGAAATGAAACGCTCGATGGAGGCGCTGATCCACCATTTCAAGCTTTATACGGAAGGCTATCATGTGCCAGCAGGCGAGGTGTATGCGTGCGTGGAAGCCCCAAAAGGTGAGTTTGGCGTCTATCTCGTCTCCGATGGCACCAACAAGCCCTACCGCTGCAAGATCCGCGCGCCGGGCTTCGCCCACCTGCAAGCTATGGATTTTCTGTGCAAGGGCCACATGCTGGCCGACGTTTCCGCCATTATCGGCTCGCTTGATATTGTTTTTGGGGAGGTGGATAGATGAGCGTTCGCCGCCTTGACCCCATCCAGCCCGAAAATTTCAAATTTTCGGCCGCGAACATGCGCTGGGCCAAGACTCAGGTCAAAAAATATCCCAAGGGCAAGCAGGCCTCCGCCGTGATCCCGTTGTTGTGGCGTGCGCAGGAGCAGCATGGCGGCTGGCTGCCGGAACCGGCGCTGCGCACGGTGGCCGAAATGCTCGATATGTCATTTATCCGCGTCTATGAGATCGCCACTTTTTACACCATGTTCAATTTGTCTCCGGTGGGGAAATATTTCGTGCAGCTGTGCGGAACGACGCCCTGCTGGCTGCGCGGCGCGGACGATCTGAAAGCGGTTTGCCGGCGCGTGATCGGCGCGCAGAATCAGGTTAGCGAGGACGGGTTGCTGTCCTGGCTGGAAGTGGAATGTCTGGCTGCTTGCGCCAACGCTCCCATGGTTCAGATCAACGAGGATTATTACGAGGATTTGAGCGCGGAGAGTTTTGAAAAGCTGCTCGACGATCTGCGCGAGGGCAGGGCGGTGAAACCGGGTCCGCAAAATGGCCGGCAGTTCTCCTGCCCCGAAGGCGGGCCGACGACGCTGCTCAATGGCGCCGGTTCTTCTAAAGCAAAACTCTCCACAAAAACAAAATCTAAGGCTAATACCTTAAAGTCAGTGCGCAAGAAGAAATCCGCACCCGCGAAAGGCTAAAAAATAATGCTGAAAGACGAGGATCGCATTTTCCGCAACCTCTATGGATACGAGGATCCGGGCCTCAAGGGCGCGAAGAAACGCGGCGCGTGGGACGGCACCAGAAAATTCCTGCAAAAGGGCCGCGACTGGGTCATCGACGAGATCAAATCGTCGGGGCTTCGCGGCCGTGGCGGGGCGGGTTTCCCGACCGGCCTCAAATGGTCCTTCATGCCGAAAATACCGGATGGACGCCCGCATTATCTCGTCGTCAATGCGGATGAATCGGAACCCGGCACCTGCAAGGATCGCGAGATCATGCGACACGATCCGCATCTGCTCATCGAGGGCTGCCTGATCGCCGGTTTCGCCATGGGAGCGAACACCGGCTACATCTATATTCGCGGCGAATTCATCCGCGAGCGCGAACGCCTGCAAGCGGCCATCGATGAAGCCTATGACGCCAAACTCATTGGCAAGAACAACAAGCATGACTGGGATTTCGATCTCTATCTGCACCACGGGGCCGGCGCCTATATTTGCGGGGAGGAAACCGCGCTGCTTGAGAGCCTTGAGGGGAAAAAAGGCCAGCCGCGCCTCAAACCCCCATTCCCCGCCAATGTGGGGCTCTACGGCGCGCCGACCACGGTGAACAATGTAGAGACCATTGCCGTTGTGCCCGATATTTTGCGCCGCGGCGCGAGCTGGTTCGCCGGGCTTGGACGGCCCAACAATACCGGCACAAAACTTTTTAGCATTTCCGGCCATGTGAACCGGCCCTGCAATGTGGAAGAGGAAATGGGCATCCCGCTCAAAGAGCTGCTCGATCGCCATGCCGGCGGCGTGCGCGGTGGCTGGGATAACCTTCTGACCGTCATACCGGGGGGATCGTCGGTGCGCTGCCTGCCATCCGATATGTGCCAGAATTTGTATATGGATTTCGATACCCTGTCGGCGTTGAAATCCGGTCTTGGCACGGCGGCGGTGATCGTCATGGACAAGAGCACCGACATCATCCGCGCCATCGCCCGGCTGGCTTATTTTTACAAACATGAAAGCTGCGGCCAGTGTACGCCGTGCCGCGAGGGGACGGGGTGGATGTACCGCGTGCTCGACCGCATGGCGCGCGGCGAGGCGCACAAACGCGAAATCGATATGCTGCTGGAAGTGACCTATCAGGTCGAGGGCCACACCATTTGTGCGCTCGGCGATGCCGCCGCCTGGCCGGTTCAGGGGCTCATCACCCACTTCCGGCACGTGATAGAGGAACGCATTGACCAATACAGCGCCAATTCAAAGCCCGAGGGCGCGGTGCGCGAACCGGCGGCGGCGGAGTAGAGGACGACATGCCAAAAATCATCATAGATGGCGCCGAGTTCGAGGTGGCGGACGGCATCACGCTGATTCAGGCGTGTGAGGAAGCCGGCGTGGAGATCCCGCGTTTCTGTTATCACGAGCGGCTGTCGATCGCCGGCAATTGCCGCATGTGCCTGGTCGAGGTGGCCGGCATGCCCAAGCCGGTGGCGTCTTGCGCGCTCGGGGTCAATGATTTGCGCCCCGGACCCAATGGCGAACCGCCGCAAATCATCACCAAATCGGAAACCGTCAGACGTGCGCGCGAAGGGGTGATGGAGTTTTTGCTCATCAACCACCCGCTCGATTGCCCGATTTGCGACCAGGGCGGGGAATGCGATTTGCAGGACCAGGCCATGGTCTATGGCGTTGACGGCAGCCGCTTTGCCGAAAACAAACGCGCCGTGGAAGACAAGTATATCGGGCCGCTCATCAAGACCATCATGACGCGATGTATCCATTGTACGCGCTGTGTGCGCTTCATGGCCGAAGTGGCGGGGGTGGACGAACTTGGCATGACGGGCCGGGGCGAAGATGTGGAGATTACCACCTATCTCGAACGCGGCATGATGTCGGAGCTGTCCGGCAATGTGATCGATTTGTGCCCGGTCGGCGCGCTGACAGCCAAGCCCTATGCCTTCGCGGCGCGGCCCTGGGAGTTGCGCAAGACCGAATCCATCGACGTGATGGACGCCATGGGCTGCAATATCCGTATCGATACGCGCGGCCGCGAGGTCATGCGCATCCTGCCGCGCAACCATGACGACATCAATGAGGAGTGGATTTCCGACAAAACGCGTTTCATCTGGGACGGACTGCGCACGCAACGGCTGGACCAGCCCTATATCCGCAAGAGCGGCAAATTGCGGCCCGCCACCTGGGATGAAGCCTTCGCGGCAATCGCCAACAAGATGAAACGCGCCAAGGGTTCGCGGATTGCGGCAATCGCCGGTGATCTGGCAGGGGCTGAAGAAATGTTCGCGCTGAAAGGTTTGATGACGCAGTTGGGCTCGCCCAATATTGATTGCCGTCAGGACGGGTCGGCCATTAATGCCTCCAAGGGCCGCGGCGCTTATCTGTTCAATTCGCGATTGGCCGGCATCGATGAGGCGGACGCGCTGTTGCTGATCGGCTGTAATCCGAGAACCGAGGCCGCGGTACTGAATGCCCGTATCAGAGTGCGCTGGCGCACAGGGGCGCTAAAAGTCGGCGTGATCGGTCAGGAAGCCGATCTGACTTACGATTATGAGTATATCGGCGCCGGACCGCTCTCTCTGGCAGAAGTCGCTAACGCCAGGCATCGTTTCGCCAAGGTTTTGAAATCCGCCAAGCGGCCCATGCTCATTCTGGGCAGCGCCGCACTGGCGCGCCGCGACAGTGGCGCTGTCATGACGCTTGCGGCCAAACTTGCCGCCGGCACCGGCATGGTGAGCGATGAGTGGAACGGGTTTAACGTCCTGCATCATGCCGCCTCCCGTGTCGCCGGGCTTGATATTGGCTTCCTGCCAGCAAAAGGCGGGCTCAACACCACGCGCATCCTGAAAGCCGCCAAAGCGGGAAAACTCGATGTGGTTTACCTGCTCGGCGCCGATGAAATCGACATGGAAAGCCTTGGCCGTACATTCGTTATCTATCAGGGCAGCCATGGCGATGCCGGCGCGCACCGCGCCGATGTGATTTTGCCCGGAGCGGCCTATACGGAAAAGAGCGCGCTTTATGTGAATACCGAAGGCCGTCCGCAGATCACCGAGCGCGCCGTCTTTCCCCCAGGCGATGCGCGCGAGGACTGGACCATACTGCGCGCCCTGTCGGCCATACTCGGCCAACCGCTCCCCTATGACTCTCTGGCCGGGATCAGAAGCGCCATATACGTGACCCATCCGCATCTCACGCAGATTGACGAAGTGATGTCCGGCGCCAGACTCGATCTGAACAAACTGGCCAGGGGATCAACGCGTATCGGCAAGCAGCCTTTTAGCCCGGCGGTGGACGATTTTTATCTTTCCAACCCGATTGCACGCGCCTCAGCGGTGATGGGCGAGCTGAGCGCCCTGATGGCGAATGGCGCAACGGGGGCGACCGGAACCGATGGCTGAATTCTGGACCGTATATGTCTGGCCGTTCCTGGTCATCGCCACGCACTCCCTGGCGGTGCTTGTGATATTGCTTGTGGCGGTTGCCTTCCTGTTGCTCGCCGACAGGAAAATCTGGGCGGCGGTGCCGCTCCGGCGCGGGCCGAATGTGGTCGGGCCCTTCGGCTTGCTGCAATCCTTCGCCGACATGCTCAAATTCGTGTTTAAGGAACCGGTGATACCCGCCGGCGCCAACAAGGCCGTGTTCCTGCTGGCGCCTCTGGTGTCCGCGGTGCTGGCGCTGTCCGCCTGGGCGGTGATTCCGGTGAGTGAAGGATGGGCCGTCGCCAATATCAATATCGGCATTCTCTATGTATTCGCCGTGTCCTCGCTCGGGGTCTATGGCGTCATCATGGGCGGCTGGGCATCGAACTCGAAATACGCCTTCCTCGGTACGCTTCGCTCGGCCGCGCAAATGGTGTCTTACGAAGTCTCCATCGGTTTTGTCATCATCACCGTGCTGCTGTGCGCCGGGTCATTGAACATGACCGACATCGTACTGGCGCAGCAGGGCGATTATGGAATGTTCAACTGGTACTGGCTGCCGCTGTTCCCGATGTTCGTCATCTTCTTTATTTCGGCATTGGCGGAGACCAACCGGCCGCCCTTCGATTTGCCGGAAGCGGAATCGGAACTCGTCGCCGGCTTCATGGTGGAATATTCCTCAACCCCCTATCTGCTGTTCATGCTGGGGGAATATGTGGCCATCGTTTTGATGTGCGCGCTCACCACCATCCTGTTTCTCGGCGGCTGGCTGCCGCCCTTCGATGTCGCGCCGTTTAACTGGCTGCCGGGCGTGTTCTGGTTTGTGTTCAAGGCTTGCCTTGTTTTCTTCATGTTCTCCATGGTCAAGGCGATCGTGCCGCGCTACCGCTACGATCAATTGATGCGGCTGGGCTGGAAAGTGTTTTTGCCGCTGTCGCTGTTCATGATCGTCGCCGTAGCCTCGGTGCTTCACTTTTTCGATCTGGCGCCATGAGCGGGAGGAGCGAGCGAAATGCCTAACTTCGTACAAATCGCGAAATCCATGCTCCTGCTGGAGTTCATTCGCGCCTTCTGGCTCGGCATGAAATATTTCTTCAAGCCCAAGGTGACCCTGAATTACCCCTTCGAGAAGGGTCCGCTATCTCCGCGCTTTCGCGGCGAACATGCGCTCAGGCGCTATCCCAATGGCGAGGAGCGCTGCATTGCCTGCAAGCTGTGCGAGGCGATTTGCCCGGCGCAAGCCATTACCATTGAAGCAGGGCCGAGACGCGATGACGGCACGCGCCGCGCCACGCGCTATGACATCGACATGGTCAAATGCATCTATTGCGGCTTTTGCGAGGAAGCCTGTCCGGTCGATGCAATCGTCGAGGGGCCGAACTTCGAGTTTGCGGTGGAGACCCGCGAGGAACTTTATTACGACAAGGAAAAGCTGCTGGAAAATGGCGATCGATGGGAGCGCGAAATCGCCAAAAATCTCACCCTCGATGCCCCCTATCGCTAGTGAATTGAACGGCAAAATACAGCGGATGAACAGATGCTGATCGCGGATGCGTTTTTCTATCTCTTCGCCACGATAACCGTGGGCGCGGCCGTTATGGTCATCTCCGCGCGCAATCCCGTGCACGCCGTGCTGTTCCTGATTCTGGCTTTTGTCAGTTCAGCGGGGATTTTCATTCTGCTCGGCGCGGAGTTTCTCGCCTTCATTCTGGTGGTGGTTTATGTCGGCGCGGTCGCCGTGCTGTTCATGTTCGTCGTCATGATGCTCGACGTGGACTTCACCGAACTGCGTTCCGGCTTCCTGTCCTATCTGCCGGTCGGCGCGCTGATCGGCATCATATTGCTGGCCGAGCTGATATTGGTGCTTGGGTCCTGGGTCATCACCCCGGAAGTCGCCGCCCATGTCGCGACGCCAACCCCGCCATTGACCGAGATATCCAACACCGAAGCCCTGGGGCGCGTGCTCTATACCAAATATGTCTATTTCTTCCAGGCCGCCGGTGTCATTTTGCTGATCGCCATGATCGGCGCCATCGTTCTGACCCTGCAACACAAAACGGGCGTCAAACGCCAGTCGATTGCCGCGCAGGTCGCGCGCACGCCTGCCGATGCCATTGAAATCAAACAGGTCGAATCGGGCAAGGGGCTGTTGTGATGATGAGCGTTGGACTGCCGCATTATCTCACCCTGGGGGCGATTCTTTTCTCGCTGGGAATTTTTGGAATTTTTCTCAACCGTAAAAATGTCATCGTCATCCTGATGGCGATTGAATTGATATTGCTGGCAGTAAACATCAATTTCGTCGCTTTTTCACACCATTTGGGCGACCTGACGGGCCAGGTGTTCGCGTTGCTTGTGCTCACGGTAGCGGCAGCCGAGGCGGCTATCGGCCTCGCCATCGTGGTCGTTTATTACCGCAATCGCGGCACCATCGCCGTTGAAGATATCAATGTGATGAAGGGCTAAGGGGGCGATGTATCAAACAATCGTCTTTCTGCCCCTGGCCGGCGCAATTATCGCCGGCTTCTTCGGCCGCGCAATTGGCGCGCGCGCCAGCGCCATTCTCACAACCACATTCGTTTTAATCTCGGCGGTCTTGTCCTGGGTCGCTTTTTATCAGGTTGGCATAGGCGAACAGGAAACGCGCGTGGAGCTGGCGCGATGGATCACGTCGGGCGAAATGCAGGTGTCCTGGGCGCTGCGCATCGATACGCTGACGGTGGTGATGTTTGTGGTGGTCAACTTCATCTCAGGCTTAGTGCATCTTTATTCCATCGGCTACATGGCGCACGACCCGTACCGGCCGCGCTTTTTCGCCTATCTGTCGCTGTTTACCTTCGCCATGCTGATGCTGGTGAGCGCGGACAATTTCCTGCAAATGTTCTTTGGCTGGGAAGGGGTGGGGCTGATGTCCTACCTGCTGATCGGCTTCTGGTATCACAAGCCCGAGGCCAATGCCGCCGCCATAAAAGCCTTTGTCGTCAACCGGGTCGGGGACTTCGGTTTCGCGCTGGGCATCTTCGCCATATTCTACATTTTCGGCGCCATCGAGTTCGATACGGTGTTCGCCGCCGCGCCCGATCAAGTGGGCAAGACTTTCACATTCCTCAATTGGGAATTCGATGTCCTGACCACGATCTGCCTGCTGCTGTTCATGGGCGCCATGGGCAAATCGGCGCAATTTTTGCTGCACACCTGGCTGCCCGACGCCATGGAAGGCCCGACGCCCGTCTCCGCGCTGATCCACGCCGCCACCATGGTGACCGCCGGCGTGTTCATGGTGGCGCGCCTCTCCCCGCTGTTCGAGTATTCGCCAACGGCGCTCGGCGTGGTGACCTTTGTCGGCGCGACCACGGCCTTCTTCGCCGCCACCGTGGGTCTGGTGCAAAATGACATCAAGCGCGTGGTCGCCTATTCAACCTGTTCGCAGCTTGGCTATATGTTTGTAGCACTCGGTGTGGGCGCTTATGGCGTGGCCATTTTTCATCTCTTCACCCATGCCTTTTTCAAGGCCCTGCTGTTCCTGGGCTCAGGCTCGGTGATTCACGCGCTGAATGATGAGCAGGACATGCGGCGCATGGGCGGCATTTACAAAAAGCTGCCCCTGACATGGATTGTCATGCTGGCCGGAACGCTCGCCTTGACCGGGTTTCCGCTTACGGCTGGATATTTCTCCAAGGACGCGATTATCGAAGCCGCATTCGCCGCCCATTCGGGTGTCAGTATGTATGCCTTTATCATGACGGCGGCGGCCGCGTTACTGACCGCATTTTATTCATGGCGGCTCATATTCATGACCTTTCACGGGCAAACCCGGCTGAGTCCGGACGATCTCGGCCACGCCCATGAATCGCCAATGGTGATGCTGATCCCGTTGTTTTTGCTCGCCCTTGGGGCGCTCGTCGCCGGTTTCGTATTCAAAGGAGTGTTCATCGGCGAGGCCCAGGAAGCTTTTTGGCGCGGGGCGCTCTTTACCCTGGCGTCCAACAATATTGTCGCAGACATCCACCATGTGCCGTCATGGGTCGTTGCCGCGCCTGTGGTCATGATGGTGTCGGGATTTCTCGTCGCCTGGCTGTTCTATCTGTATATCCCAAAAGCTCCTGGGAACCTGGCGGACGCGTTCCGCCCGCTATATCTGTTTTTGCTCAACAAATGGTATTTCGACGAGCTTTACGATTGGCTGTTTGTCCGCCCCGCGCACCGGATTGGCCGTATCCTGTGGAAGACCGGCGATGGCGCGATCATTGACGGGCTTGGGCCGGACGGCATCGCCGCCCGGGTCATCGACATCACTGCCCGCGCGGTCCGCCTGCAAAGCGGCTATGTCTACCATTATGCCTTCGCCATGCTGATCGGCGTGGCGCTGCTTGCGACCTACTTCATGTTTGCCGCGGGAGGCATATTGTGACCGTCGGCTGGCCCATCCTGTCGGCGATCATCTTCCTGCCTGTGCTGGGAGCGCTGTTCATATTGGCGATCCGCGGCGAGGATGAAATCGCCATCCGCAACGCGCGCTATGTGGCGCTGTGGACCACCGTCATCACCTTCCTGCTGTCGCTGGTGATCTGGGTTGAGTTCGATCCCACAACGCATCATTTTCAGTTCGAGGAAAAACGCGACTGGCTCGGCGGATCGATCTCCTACCATCTCGGCGTCGATGGCATTTCCATGCTGTTCGTCATTCTCACCACATTCCTGATGCCGATTTGCGTGCTGGCGAGCTGGAAATCCGTTAACTCGCGGGTCAAGGAATTTATGATCGCCTTCCTGGTTCTGGAGACGCTCATGATCGGCGTCTTCTGCGCGCTCGATCTGGTGGTCTTCTATCTGTTCTTCGAAGGCGGCCTGATCCCGATGTTCCTGATTATCGGAATCTGGGGCGGCGAGCGGCGCGTCTATGCCAGCTTCAAGTTCTTCCTCTATACGCTGCTGGGGTCGGTGCTCATGCTGCTCGCCATCATGGCGATGTACTGGGAGGCGGGCACCACCGACATTTCCTTGCTGCTGGACTACAACTTCCCAGCCTCGATGCAGACATGGCTGTGGTTAGCCTTCTTCGCTTCGTTCGCCGTCAAGCTGCCCATGTGGCCGGTGCATACCTGGTTGCCCGATGCGCATGTGGAGGCGCCAACGGCAGGTTCAGTGGTGCTGGCGGCGGTGCTGTTGAAAATGGGCGGCTATGGATTCTTGCGCTTTTCCATCCCGATGTTCCCGCTGGCCTCGGAGCAATTCACGCCACTGATATTCGTGCTGTCCATCATCGCCATTATCTACACATCGCTGGTGGCGCTGGCGCAGGAGGATATGAAAAAACTCATCGCCTATTCCTCCATCGCGCATATGGGGTTTGTCACCATGGGCATTTTTACCCTCACCACCCAGGGTCTCGAGGGCGGCATTTTTCAGATGCTGAGCCACGGTATCGTCTCGGCCGCCCTGTTCCTGTGCGTTGGCGTCATCTATGACCGGATGCATACCCGCCAGATCGATGCCTATGGCGGCCTGGTCAACCGCATGCCGCTCTACGCCTTCTGCTTCATGGTCTTCACCCTGGCCAATGTGGGCCTGCCGGGCACCAGCGGGTTCATCGGCGAAATCCTGACATTGATCGGTGCGTTCCGGGTCAACACATGGGTCGCGTTCTTCGCCACCACCGGCGTCATCCTGTCGGCCGCCTATGCGCTGCGGCTCTACCGGCGGGTGATTTTTGGCGTGCTTGAGAAGCCGGAGCTGAAGGCAATATTGGACCTTGAGGCGCGCGAGGTCGCGATCATGGCGCCACTGGTCATCCTGACGATTCTGTTCGGCATCTATCCAGCACCGCTGCTCGATGTCATAGCGGTGTCGGCGGACCATCTCATCCAGAATTATGAAGCCGCTCTCGCCGCCGCGGGCCAGGCGCATCTGGCTCTGGCTCAATAGAGGGGGATGACATGAACGAACCGGTTCCCTCATTCGCCAGCTATGTGATGGCGCTGCCCGAGATTATTCTGGTCGTGGGCGCGATGGTTTTGTTGATGCTGGGGGCGTTTAGAGGAAAGGACGCCAGTGAGCTGATAAACTGGCTGTCGATTGTTGTTATCGGACTGGCGGCAGCCTTCATTGTGATGCTCCCCGCGACGGGCGAAGTCGCGTTCGAAGGCGCCTTTATTGTCGACCCCTTCGCGCGGTTTATGAAAATTATGACGCTCATCGCCTCGGCGGCCATCCTCTTCATGTCATCCGGCTATCTGCGTCATGCGCGGCTGGAGAAGTTTGAATATCCCGTTCTCATCCTGCTCGCCACCACCGGCATGATGATGATGATCTCGGCCAACGATCTCATTGCGCTCTATCTTGGCGTTGAGCTTCAGAGCCTCGCTCTGTATGTGCTCGCCGCCTTCCGCACGGATTCGGTGCGCTCCAGCGAGGCGGGTTTGAAATATTTCGTGCTGGGCGCGCTGTCATCGGGGATGCTGCTTTATGGCTGCTCGCTAATCTACGGCTTTACCGGCAGCACCGGATTTAGCGGCATCGCCAGCGCGATTGACGGGACGAACCCCAATCTTGGCCTTGTTTTCGGTCTGGTATTCTTCCTCGCCGGACTTGCCTTCAAGGTGTCCGCCGTGCCGTTCCATATGTGGACGCCGGACGTCTATGAAGGCGCGCCGACACCGGTCACGGCATTCTTCGCCTCGGCGCCCAAAGTGGCGGCCATGGCGATGTTCGTGCGCGTTGTCTTGTCGGCGTTTCCCGATATGACCGATCAATGGCAGCAGATCATCGTCTTTATATCGA
>JADFHH010000312.1 GCA_022567275.1 Pseudomonadota bacterium
CGTGAATCGATCCAAATGACGGCTATCGCGCCCCTTCATGAAATATCCGGGCTAACGTCGTTTGACCTATTCCCCCCTGAACCGGCTGACACGTCTAATTCCGCGAACGCGGTCGAGCGGTCAAGGGCTCGCCCCTTGACGGCGAGACGGCGCGGCTAGAGTGGCGGCTTAATGGGAAGGGGAATTATTTTTTTTCGTGTCGCATGAATGCCTATTTATTCTTGAAGCTGGCGGAGCGCTTTTCGATGAAGGCCTGCATGCCCTCTTTCTGATCTTCGGTGGCGAACAGCGAGTGGAACAGCCGCCGCTCGAAGTGGAGGCCTTCGGCCAGTGTGGTCTCGTAAGCGCGTTGCACGGATTCCTTGGCCATGAAAACCGCAGGGGTCGAGAAGGAGGCGATCTTTTTCGCCACTTTGAGCGCCTCCTCGATCAGCTTGTTGGCCGGGACGACACGGCTCACCAGCCCGGCGCGCTCGGCCTCTTCGGCATCCATATTGCGTCCGGTGAGGCACATTTCCATGGCCTTGGATTTACCGATCAGGCGGGTCAGGCGCTGGGTCCCGCCGACGCCGGGAATGACGCCGAGATTGATTTCAGGCTGGCCGAAAATAGCCGTGTCGGCGGCGATGATGAAATCGCACATCATGGCCAGCTCGCAGCCCCCGCCAAGCGCATAACCTGCCACCGCGGCGATCACCGGCACCCGGCAGCGCGCCACCCGGTCCCAGTCATGCAGAAAATTCTCGGCATAGGCCTGCATATAGGTTTTCGACTGCATCTCCTTGATGTCGGCCCCGGCGGCGAAGGCGCGTTCGCTTCCGGTGATGACGATACAGCCGATTTTTCCGCCCGACTCGAACTTGTCCAGCGCCTTGCCCATTTCGGCGACGAGCTGGGCATTGAGCGCATTGAGGGCGTCGGGGCGATTCAGGGTGATCAGCCCGACCTTGCCTTTGGTCTCGGCAATAATGGTTTCATACGCCATGTTGGCTCCAAAATATGTTCGTGGTCACAAATGTCGAGAAGCGCGCCCGCGGCAATCCGTCAGCGCTGACAGCGCGGACAATAGAAGCTGGACCGCCCCCCTTGAACAATACGTTTCACTACGCCCCCGCAGCCCGGGCGGGCGCACTCTAGCCCTTCACGGCCATAAACCGCAAATGAATGCTGGAAATATCCCAGCTCTCCTTCGGGCGCATGAAAATCCTTCAGCGTCGAGCCGCCCGCGGCGATGGCGTCTTCGAGCACAGATTTTATTTTTGGCACAAGCCGGCGCGCGCGCATACTCGCCGCCCCTGAACCTAACGCCAGCGAGCTGGCTTCGCGGCGCGGCGAAAGACGGGCGCGAAATAGCGCCTCGCACACATAGATGTTGCCGAGCCCGGCGATGATGCGCTGGTCCAGCAGGGCCGCCTTGAGGCTGGTTTTCTTCGCTCCACAGCGCGCCGCGAGATAATCAGGCGAAAAATCCTCACTTAAAGGTTCGACACCCAAGTTTCGCATGAGCTTGTGCGCCTGAAGCTCATTCCCGGCTGTCAGCAACATAAAACCGAACCGGCGCGCATCGTTATAGGTGATGGTCGCCCCGTTGCTCATGGTGAAAATCACATGGTCATGGCGGTCTTGCTGGCCCGCGCGATGGAGAAACTCCCCTGGATTTTTCACGTTCGCGCCCGCGCGCGCGATGATAAAACGCCCGCTCATGCCCAGATGCATGATCAGCACCTCGCCGCTTTCCAGAGCGGCAAGCAGATATTTGGCGCGCCGGCCGAGGGAGATGACGCGCTGGCCCGTCAGCCGTTCAGGAAAACGCTCGGGGAAGGGGAAACGCAAATCGGCGCGGCGCTGCTCTACGCGATCGAAGCGCGCATCGACCAAGACGCTTTCCAGCCCGCGGCGCACGGTTTCGACTTCGGGTAGTTCAGGCATGGCTTTCGATTATCCGCGGCGAGGGTAGAAACATAGCGCGCAAATGTTCGCTGCGCTATGCTCGCGCCCCATGGCGGACAAGACAAGTGAACAATTCGGCTTCACGGCCGTCGGCGAAGGCGAGAGGCAGGGCCTGGTCAACCGGGTGTTCGCGCGCGTCGCCTCGCGCTATGATTTGATGAACGATCTGATGTCGGGCGGCCTGCACCGCTTGTGGAAGGACGATTTGATCAACTGGCTGGCGCCGCCAAAAGCCAAAAATGATTTCGCGCTGGTGGATGTGGCCGGCGGCACCGGCGATATAACGCAGCGTTTTCTCAAGGCGGCGGGGGCGGGGGCGCGCTGCACCTTGTGCGATATTTCGCCTGAAATGCTCAAAGTCGCGCAAGCGCGGTTTGCGCAGACGCCGCCTGAGCGGCTGCAAATCGTCCGTGGCGACGCACAAGCCCTGCCCATGGCGGACAATTACGCCGACGCCTACACTATCGCCTTTGGCATTCGCAACGTCACCCGACTCGAGCAGGCGCTCGCTGAAGCCTTCCGCGTGCTAAAACCCGGCGGGCGCTTCCTGTGCCTGGAATTCTCCCGCGTCGATGTGCCGCTGCTCGATAGCCTCTATGAGCACTATTCGTTTAAGGCACTTCCGCTGCTCGGCGGGTTTGTGACGGGCGACCGGGACGCCTACCGTTATCTGGTGGAAAGCATCCGCGACTTTCCCGATCAGGACGATTTCGTTGAGTTGATCCAGGGCGCGGGCCTGGAGCAGGTCCGTTACCGCAATCTCGCCGGCGGCATTGCCGCGCTCCATTCCGGGTGGAAGCTTTAACAGCCATGCTGAGCGCGATAATAAACATGGCGCGCCTGATGCGCGCAGGCTTCACGGTGCTGCGTCACGGCGCGCGCGTCGTGCCCGAAGACGCCAATCTGCCGCAAGCGGTCCGGATATTCGCACGGCTGACGGCGCCATTGCGCGCGCGTGCGCGAAAAGACGGATGACGACGTGACGCTTGTTCTGCTGGCGGATCCGAGCGCAGAGCTCCCAGCAATCGGGGCAGTGAGTCCTGACGCGCGATTCACCCTTGGTCCAATTGCCAGGCGGACACGACAGCAGCTGCGAGGGGCGGTGCCTCGCGTAGCGTCAACGGGTCGGCGGACCCTGGCGGTGGCTGCGAGACAGAGCCCCCGCGTCCGACGCGTATGGGATTGGATACGACGGGCCTGAGCGTGTCACCTTTTCAGCGGGTGGTGAGGTCACCCTCGGGCGAGTAATCAGTAGCGGCGGCGAAGGGGTTGTGTACGAGGACGCAACCGTTCAGATCGCAGTCAAGATCTACCATGAGTCACTCCGAACGGCCGAGCGTG
>JADFHH010000313.1 GCA_022567275.1 Pseudomonadota bacterium
GCGTCAAGTTGCTTGCAAGTCTGCCCTCGCTCGATGAATTGCGCGGCAAGCTGGCTGGCCTGGTTCAGGCACCGGCGGGCAAAATCGCCCAGCTGGTGAATGCACCGGCAAGCAAGCTGGCGCGCGTTTTCAGTGCGAAGGGTGCCGAGCAAGCCGCGGCGTGACGCAGTTGCCACATGCTGCTTGAACCAGGTTCAAGCCAAAAAAGGACTTAAAACACTATGGCGGATTTAGAAAAAATTGTCGGCCAGTTATCCGGGCTTACGGTGATCGAGGCAGCCGAACTGGCGACAATGCTGGAAGATAAATGGGGCGTCTCGGCGGCGGCACCTGTTGCTGTTGTGGCCGCCGTCGCGGGCGGCGATGCCGGGGCCGCGGAGGAGCAGACGGAATTCGACGTCATTCTGGCTTCCTATGGTGAAAAGAAAATCAACGTCATCAAGGAAGTGCGCGCCATCACGAGCCTTGGCCTGAAAGAAGCGAAGGATCTCGTCGAAGCTGCTCCCAAGCCCGTCAAGGAAGGCGTGACCAGGGAAGAAGCCGACGAAATCAAGGCCAAGCTTGAGGGAGCCGGCGCAACAGTCGAAGTCAAGTAGGCGTATATTGATTGAAAGCCCGGGCCCGGCTTGCTTTTTGCCGGGTCTGGGACTTTCGCGAACAATAACCAATGACGGTTCCCGAGAGTGTCTCGGACAAGGCGTTCGCGCGAGCCGTTACGGAAGCGAGATGAGGAGCCCCCATGTCCGAGCAGAATTTTTCGGGTCGCAGGCGTATAAGAAAGTCATTTGGCAGCATCCAGGAAGTGGCTGTCATGCCCAATCTGATCGAGGTGCAAAAACATTCCTACGATAAGTTTCTCATCGTCAAGGAGCCGCCAGGCGGACGCGGAGATGTGGGCCTTCAGGCGGTTTTTAATTCCGTCTTTCCGATCAAGGATTTCTCCGAGCGCGCGCAGCTCGAATTCGTCCATTATGAATTTGAAGATCCGAAATATGATGTGGAGGAATGTCAGCAGCGCGACATGACATACTCAGCGCCTCTCAAGGTCACGTTGCGGCTGATCGTGTTCGATGTGAATGAAGAAACCGGCGCCCGGTCGGTCAAGGACATCAAGGAGCAAGATGTCTATATGGGCGATATGCCCTTCATGACGTCGAATGGCACCTTTGTCATCAATGGCACGGAGCGCGTGATCGTTTCGCAGATGCACCGCTCGCCCGGCGTCTTTTTCGACCATGACCGGGGCAAGACCCACTCCTCGGGCAAGCTGCTGTTCGCCGCGCGCATTATTCCCTATCGCGGGTCGTGGCTGGATTTCGAGTTTGACGCCAAGGATACGCTGTTCGTCCGCATTGACCGCCGCCGCAAACTTCCCGCGACGACGCTGCTTTATGCGCTGGGACTGGATGACGAGGAGATATTGAGCACTTTTTACGACTCTCTGCCGCTGAAGAAGGCCAAAGACGGGTGGCGCATGCCCTTCAGGCCGGAGCGGTTCCACGGGATCAAGGCAACAATCGATCTGATTGATGCGAAAACCGGCAAGGTGGTTATCGAAACAGGACAAAAGATTACCGCGCGTCTGGCCAACAAGGTGGCTTCAGAGGGCGTCAAGGAACTGTTGCTTTCCGATGACGATCTCATCGGCCGCTATCTGGCGCAAGACCTGGTCAATTTGAAAACCGGTGAAATCTACGGCGAGGCTGGCGAGGAGATAACGGAAGAATTTATCGAGAAGATCAAGGAGATCAAACTCAAGGAATTTCCAATTCTCGATATCGATCACGTCAATGTCGGCGCCTTTATCCGCAACACACTCATGATCGACAAGAACAGCGGTCATGATGAAGCGCTGCTCGATTTATACCGTGTGATGCGTCCCGGCGAGCCGCCTGCTCCGGAAGCTTCACAGAAGCTGTTTGACGGTCTGTTTTTCGACTCCGAGCGTTACGACCTTTCCTCGGTCGGCCGGGTGAAAATGAATATGCGCCTCAATCTGGAATGCGAGGATACCGTCCGCACGCTGCGCAAGGAAGACATTCTGGCGGTCATGAAGACACTGGTCGATTTGCGCGACGGCAAGGGTGAGATCGATGACATCGACCATCTCGGCAACCGGCGTGTGCGCTCGGTCGGCGAATTGATGGAAAACCAGTACCGCATTGGTTTGCTGCGCATGGAGCGCGCCATCAAGGAGCGGATGAGTTCGGTCGATATCGATACGGTGATGCCGCAGGATTTGATCAACGCCAAACCCGCGGCTGCCGCGGTGCGTGAGTTCTTTGGTTCATCGCAGCTTTCGCAATTTATGGACCAGACCAATCCGCTGTCCGAGATTACCCACAAGCGGCGTTTGTCGGCGCTGGGTCCAGGCGGCCTGACCCGAGAGCGGGCCGGCTTCGAGGTGCGCGACGTGCATCCGACCCACTATGGACGCATCTGCCCCATCGAGACCCCGGAGGGGCCCAATATCGGTCTCATCAACTCGCTTGCGACCTATGCGCGGGTGAATAAATACGGCTTTATCGAAAGCCCGTATCGCAAGGTTGTGAAAACCAGGGTGACCAACGAGGTCGTCTATCTCTCGGCGATGGAGGAATCCCGCTATCACATCGCCCAGGCGAATGCGAAGATCGGCGCCAACGGAAAGTTCGAGAACGAGATGGTCAATTGCCGCTTTTCCGGCGATGCCCAGCTCACACCGGCGGATATCGTGGACTATATGGACGTGTCGCCCAAGCAGCTGGTGTCGGTTGCCGCCGCGCTCATTCCCTTCCTGGAGAATGACGACGCCAACCGGGCGCTCATGGGGTCGAACATGCAGCGTCAGGCAGTGCCGTTGATAACCGCGGAAGCGCCGCTGGTTGGCACCGGCATGGAAGAAATCGTGGCGCGGGATTCCGGCGCGTCTATAGCGGCGCGGCGTACCGGTGAGGTCGACCAGGTGGATGCGACCCGTATCGTTATCCGGGCGACCGAAGAGACCGATCCGTCAAAATCAGGCGTCGATATATACAACATGCGCAAATTTCAGCGATCGAACCAGAACACGTGCATCAATCAGCGCCCTCTGGTGCGCGTTGGCGACCGCATTCAGGCTGGTGAAATTATTGCCGATGGCCCTTCCACCGATCTCGGCGAGCTGGCGCTCGGGCGCAATGTGCTCGTCGCCTTCATGCCGTGGATGGGCTACAATTTCGAGGACTCTATCCTGATCTCGGAGCGCGTCGTGCGCGATGACGTTTTTACCTCG
>JADFHH010000314.1 GCA_022567275.1 Pseudomonadota bacterium
CCGGAAGGCGGCGGGAATCACATGATCGCTCGCCTGAAACAAAGTGCTGCAACGCGAGATATCCCGATCATCGTCCTCACGGGCTGGACGGTGGGAGGGCACAAGGATGTGGCTCTGGAACGCGATATGAAGGGCCGCCGTAGAGTTGCGGCATTCCTCACCAAACCGGTGGATTTCGATGTTCTTCTCGACGCATTGCGGCGGCACATCATACTGGCGCCTTTCAGCCGTCCCAGTGCCGCTATTGCCAGAGCATAATCTAGCGCACCCGCGCCTTCTTCTCCCGCTCTTGCGCCTTCACGACCCAGGAAATGACGAACTGGGCGCCGACCACGATGACGATCACCCGCAACAGATGGTGCAGGGCCACATAGGCCGGGTCGATGTTGAGCACCAGGGCAATCAGGTTCATCTCCGGCTGTCCGCCGGGCGCATAGGCGAGCGTCACCGCGTTCGGATCGATGCCGGTGGCCCATACCACCAGCACCGTGAACACCGCCGCCCCGGCCATCAGCAGCAGCGCGTAGCCGAAGGCGATACTCACGATTGACGTCAGCTCGCGCAAGGTGATGCCGGTGAACTGGCAAGCGATATGAGCGCCGATCACAAGCTGTGCGGCATTGACCAGCTCGACGGGAACCCGCGCCTCGGCCAGCCCCAGCATATGCACCACGCCATTGGCGAGCATCGGACCGAAGATGGCGGCGCCGGAAATGCCAATACGCTTCGCGCCCCAATATCCTACGGCGCCGCAGGCAACGAGGATCAGCGCTTCCTTGAGAGTTAGCGCCGCCAGGCTTGCCGATGCCGGTATCTCGCGCGGGATATCGAGGGATCCGGAAAACTGAATCCACAGCGGCACGAGAAACACGATCACCAGAATGCGGGTGGAGTGGACGATCGAGAGCTTGCGTATATCGGCTTTAGAATCCTCGCCAATCGCCACCATGGTCTGGAACCCGCCGGGCACCGCGGCGAGAAAGGCGGTGATCCGGTCAAAGCCCGGAAACAGGCGGAAATAGGGGTAGCCGATCGCGCCTAAAAACAGCACATAGGGAAACACGAAGATGAGAGAGAGCGCCATCTCGCCCGCCCGGTCCGCCATTTCCGGCGAAAAAGCGCTGCCGATAGCAAGGCCAAGAACGATGCGCATGATGAGCGTATTGAATTCGCCCGACCGGATCGGAATTCGGACTGCCAGCGCCGCGAGGCAGGCGAGCATGGCGCCGAGGAACCAGGGCAGCGGCAGCGGCGTTTGCGCATAGAGGAGCGCGCCCGCCATACCGATAAGCAGCGTGAGCAGGACTTTCATCGCCTGCGCACGGCCCCGCGGGTCCGTTATATGACGCCACGCCCGCATATGTCCCTCACATATGCAGCGCCCGCTTGCCGACCGCCAGCGCGGCTTCCTTGATGGCTTCGGTGAGGGTGGGGTGGGCGTGGCAGGTGCGCGCCAGGTCTTCCGCCGATCCTCCAAACTCCATCAGCACGGCGGCTTCGGCGATCATGTTGCCCGCATCGGGACCGAGGATATGTACGCCCAGCACCCGGTCGGTTTTGGCATCGGCGAGGATTTTCACGAAACCATCGGTGGTGCGGTTGATCTTGGCGCGGCCATTGGCGGTGAAGGGGAACTTTCCGACCGTGTAGTCCACCCCGGCCTCCTTGAGCGCCTCTTCCGATTTACCGACCTCGGCGACTTCCGGGCAGGTGTAGGTGACGCTGGGGATGACGGCATAATTCACATGGCCCGCCTGGCCGGCGAAAATCTCCGCCACCGCCACGCCTTCATCTTCCGCCTTGTGCGCCAGCATCGGCCCGGCGATGACGTCGCCGATGGCGTAAACGCCATCCACATTTGTCTTGAAATGGGCGTCGGTCTCGATGCGGCCCTGTTTGTCCTGGCTCACGCCCAGCGCTTCGAGGCCGAGGCCTTGGGTATAGGGCACGCGGCCGATGGCGACGAGCACCACGTCGCACTCAACCGTTTCGCTCAGCCCCCCCTTGGCTGGTTCAATCGCCACTTTGCAGCCCTTGCCGCTGGCGTCGATGCCAGTGACCTTGTGCCCGAGCTTGAAGGCAATGCCTTGCTTCTTGAGTATTTTCTGGAAATTCCTGGCGATGTCCGCGTCCATGCCGGGCGTGATGCGGTCGAGAAACTCGACCACCAGAACCTCCGAACCCAGCCGCCGCCAGACCGAGCCAAGCTCAAGTCCGATAATCCCGGCCCCCACCACCAGCAGCTTTTTGGGAACCTCGTTCAGCTCCAGCGCGCCGGTGGATGAGACGATCTTTTTCTCATCGATTTCGATGCCCGGCAGTGGCACGACATCAGAGCCGGTGGCGATAACGATATTTTTCGTCTCCAGGGTGAACGCTTCGCCCTTGTCCGGCGTCACCTCGACCTTGTGGGGTGCGATAATTTTTCCCGTGCCATGATGGGTGCCGATCCGGTTCTTCTTGAGCAGAAATTCGATGCCGGCGGTGTTGCCATCCACGCCCTCTGTCTTGTAGGCCTGCATGGCCTTGAGATCGAGAGTGGGCTTCACCTTGATGCCCATGGCGTCAAAACCGTGGCCGGCTTCCTCGAAAAGTTCCGACGCGTGCAGCAGCGCCTTGGAGGGGATACAGCCCACATTCAGACAGGTGCCGCCATGGGCGCTACGTTTCTCGACGACGGCGACCTTCAGCCCCAGCTGCGCGGCGCGGATGGCGCACACATAGCCCCCCGGACCGGTGCCGATGACAATGAGATCGGTGGCGTCAGCCATGGTTGGCTCCTCTTCTGCTTTACCGAAAAATTCCCCTCCCCCTCGCGGGGAGGGGTTAGGGGCGGGGGGCTAACCAAGGACTCGTGAGCGCTAGCGAACTCGCCTTAAAAACAAAAGAGGTAGGCGTTACCGGCAAAAAAGTCCTTTACGTTGTCACCCCACCCCCAGCCCCTCCCCGTCAAGGGGAGCATCTGTGTTTGAAGTCAAGGTGCAATGGGCTGCCATAGACGATCCTCTTTTATCAGTGTGTTGGCGAGAATGGCGAGCTTGCGGATCACGGCGGTGAGGGCGAGCTTGGCTGGTTTGCCCTTGGCTCTAAGGCGTTGATAGAATTCCTTCATGCCGGATTTGTCTGAGCGCGCGGCTGCGACGGCGGCCATGTAAAGGCAAGAGCGCACCCGGGCGCGGCCCCCGCGGATACGGCGTTTGCCACGCATCAATCCTGAATCGCAATTCATCGGCGCGACACCGAC
>JADFHH010000315.1 GCA_022567275.1 Pseudomonadota bacterium
ATCAATAAGGTCAGTCTTTTTCAAGAGCTTCATATATTCGTAGAACGTAAGTGGCGGCAAATGAAACTCGGTAAACCGTCCCGCGCCAGACTCCGTGCTCTTCAGCTTGAGTGCCGCAGCAGCAGAACCCGAGACGATAAACTTCGGCGCATCGAGACGGTCCACCAACGATTTCAGATATCCTTCCCACTCACGCATATATTGGATCTCGTCGAGCAGGACATAGCACGGTACCTGACGGTAGTCGGTGCCCGAGGCTTCCTGATATAGGTCGAGGAGATCGTCAATCGAGATGCCGTTGTACATGGGATGGTCGACGGAGATGTAACAGATATTGCGCGGTGGAACGTCTTCCTCGAGCAGACGCGCGATCGAGTGGTGCAGGATCACCGTCTTGCCGACGCGGCGCGGCCCCATCAACACGGGGGACGTGCGCGAGGAGCGTACGGTGTTGGACCCGCAACGGGTCTAACGCGCCGTGGCTGACAAACGGAACTTCGATCTCATCGTCCTGAAAAAAGGACCACCCCCTCCCAACCCTCCCCCTCGAAGGGAGAGGGCAATAGGCAGACTCTTCCGTGGCTGAAAAGCAGACCTTCGATCTCATCGTCCTGGGCGGCGGCCCCGGCGGCTACGTGGCGGCCATCCGGGCCGCGCAACTGGGTCTCAAAACCGCGGTGGTCGAACGCGAGCACCTGGGCGGCGTGTGCCTGAACTGGGGTTGCATCCCGACCAAGGCGCTGCTGCGCACCTCGGAACTTTTTCATTTGTTCAATCACGCCAATGATTTTGGCCTGTCCGCCAAAGAGATAAGCTTTGATATTGAGAAAGTGGTTGCGCGCAGCCGAAAAGTTGCCGCCAAACTGACGGGCGGTATCGGTTACCTCATGAAAAAGAACAAAATCGAGGTTTTCGACGGCGCCGCGAAGCTCAGGGGCGATGGTGTCATCGGCGTTACGAATAAGGACGGGGCGGCGATGAGCGATGTGCGGGCCAAACACATCATCATCGCCACCGGCGCGAGGGCGCGGTTGCTGCCGGGGCTCGTACCTGACGGGCGGCTGGTGTGGACATACAAGGAGGCGATGGTCCCTGAAACCATGCCGAAATCCTTGCTGGTTGTAGGTTCAGGCGCCATCGGCATTGAATTTGCGAGCTTTTTCCGCACGCTCGGCGCGGACGTGACGGTGGTTGAGATTCTGGACCGGGTGCTGCCGGTAGAAGATGAAGAAATCTCCGCCCTGGCGCAAAAGGCGTTTGAAAAACAGGGTATGAAAATTCTCACCGGTGTGTCGGTCGAGCACCTGAAAAAAGAAGACGATTCGGTGATCGCCACCCTGAAAATGGGCGATGGGGCAAGCCACTCCATCACCGTGGACCGGGTCATTCTGGCCATCGGCATCACCGGCAATGTGGAAAATCTGGGACTTGAAGAGACCGGCGTTGAAGTCGATCGCGGAAATATCGTCATCGATGAGTGGTGCCGCACGGGAGTTGAGGGCATCTACGCCATTGGCGATGTGGCTGGCCCGCCATGGCTGGCGCACAAGGCCAGCCATGAGGGCGTGCTGTGCGTTGAGAAAATTGCCGGAGTCGACGGCGTACACCCGCTGGACACCTCGAATATCCCCGGCTGCACCTATTGCTGGCCGCAGGTTGCAAGCATCGGCATGACGGAGCAAAAGGCCAGGGAAGAGGGACGGGAGATAAAAATCGGCCGCTTCCCCTATCGGGGCAACGGCAAGGCCATCGCGCTGGGCGAGCCGGACGGGCTGATCAAAACGATTTTCGACACCAAGACTGGCGAGCTGCTCGGCGCGCATATGATCGGCGCGGAGGTCACCGAATTAATCCAGGGCTATGCCATCGCCAAAACCCTGGAGACCACGGAAAGCGAGCTGATGAATACCATCTTCCCGCATCCCACGCTGTCGGAAATGATGCATGAATCGGTACTCGACGCCTATGGGCGGGTGATGCATAGTTAGTGCGTTGAGCGCGGCAACGGAACTAACCAATATGGTGACGATCCTGGACACACTCTCAAAGGCTGAGCCGGAACGCCCGCGCCATCCTGAAAAGCTGAATAATCCGGATACGCCGGTGTTGCGCAAACCTTCCTGGATTCGGGTCAAGGCGCCGGGCTCGCCGGTCTATCACGAAACCCGGGCGATCATGCGCGAGTTTGGCTTGCATACGGTGTGCGAGGAAGCGAGCTGTCCCAATATCGGCGAGTGCTGGTCGAAAAAACACGCCACCATGCTGATCATGGGCGACACCTGTACGCGCGCCTGCGCCTTCTGCAATGTGCGCACCGGCCTGCCGGGGCCGCTCGACGCCCAGGAGCCTGAGAATGCCGGGCGCGCGGTCGCCAAACTCGGCCTCAACCATGTGGTTATCACGTCCGTGGACCGGGATGACTTGCAAGATGGCGGGGCGGCGCATTTCGCCGCCGTGATTGCAGCCATCCGCCGTTTGTCTCCGGGCACGACAATCGAGGTTTTGACGCCAGATTTCCTGCGCAAGGACGGCGCCATCGAAACCGTCGTGGACGCAAGGCCCGATGTGTACAACCACAATCTGGAGACCGTGCCCGCGCTCTATCTCGCAATCCGCCCCGGCGCGCGTTATTTCCATTCCCTGCGGCTGTTGCAGCAGGTGAAGGAACGCGATCCCTCGCTGTTCACCAAATCCGGCATCATGGTAGGGCTGGGGGAACGCCGCGCCGAAGTGTTGCAGGTGATGGACGATCTGCGCGCGGCGAATGTGGATTTCCTCACCATCGGGCAATATCTGCAACCCACCCGCAAACATGCGCCGGTGAAGCGCTTCGTTACCCCCGATGAATTCAAGGCCTATGAACGCATGGCCTATGGCAAAGGCTTTTTGCTGGTTTCATCCACTCCGCTGACCCGCTCGTCCTATCATGCCGGCGATGATTTTGCGCGGCTACGTTTGGCGCGCGACGCGGCGTTGGCGCACTAGGGTCTGTTGAGATTCAGGACACCGCGCTGGTTTGATCTGTTTTGCCCCAGTTTCGCACTGTTCGGGCTTGAATATGCCAGCATGTCCAGCGCCCGAACAGCACAAACCTGGAACAAAACAGATCAAACCAGCGCGGTGTCCTGAATCTCAACAGACCCTAAGGCAGGATGAAATCGCTATGAGCAATCCACCGGAAAAAAAGCCGCGCCGGAATCGCGGCATCCCCACCGCAATCGGCGCCGATGCGCCGGGGCTG
>JADFHH010000013.1 GCA_022567275.1 Pseudomonadota bacterium
AGAAAAAGGAAATCCAGTGCAAGGATTTGATCAGGGACGCCAGGGCCGCCCCGTCCATCGCCTCCAACGTGGAGTGGCGCGCGGAACGCCCGGCCCAGTTCGCGGTCCCTGAAGACAAGCTGGTCGAGGCGGTGCGCGAAGTGCTCGCGCGGCACGAGAGCTAGGACCCATGGTTGCCGAAACCGCCGCCAGCTATGAGGCCCTGCAAGCCCAGGACAATGCCATAATCGCGTTGTTTCAGAGCCGCGATTATGAGCTTGTCGCGCCCGCCTATCTCCAGCCCGCCGATCTGTTTCTCGACCGTATGGGCGAGGCCATACGCGGACGCACCTATGTGTTTACAGATCCCGGCGGCGCCGAGCTGTGCCTCAGGCCGGATGTCACCTTGCCCGCGTGCCGGGTCTATCTGGAGCGTTACCCGAAGTCAGATGTGGAAGCGCGGTTTTGCTATAACGGCGCGGCGTTCCGCTACCAGCCCGGAGGGGCGGATGCGGCGCGCCCGCGAGAATTCCGCCAGGCGGGGATCGAATATATCGGCGGCGCGGACCGCGCCAGCGCGGACGCCGAAGTGACTGGACTTGCTCTCGAGGCGGTGCGGTCGGCGGGCTTGAAGGATTTCAAAATCCTGCTCGGCGATCTCGGCCTGTTCGAGGCCCTGATTCAAAGCCTCGATATCCCCGAGCGCTGGCGCTTGCGCATGCGGCACTTCTTCTGGCGTCCGCCCGTGTTTCACGATTTGCTGCGGCAATTGTCGAGCGCTCGCGCGGGGTTGCCCGGCGCGGTGGAAGCAGAGCTGATCGGCGCGCTCGACCCCGAAGATCACGAGGCCGCAACCGCCATCGTCGCCGCATATCTGGAAAGGGCAAGCATTCCGCTCGACGGCGTCAGAAGCCTGAGCGAGATCGCCGAACGCCTGCGCGGCCGCGCCGCCGACGCCAGGCAGCCGCCCTTGCCGGCGGCGACGCTTCGCCTGATCGAGGATTATCTAAACGTTTCGGACGCGCCGGGCGCCGCATTCGAGCGCATCGCGGAGCTGACCGGGGCGGGGGGGCTGGATTTGAGCGCCCCCCTCCAGGGCGCCCACACGCGCCTTGAGAAGCTGAAAGAGTTTGGCGTCGATACTGACAGCGCCACATTCAGCGCCGAGTTCGGGCGCGATCTTGAATATTACACCGGCCACGTGTTCCAGATCGAGATGCCGGGACGCGGCCGCGCCGGCCAGATCGCCGGTGGCGGACGCTATGACGATCTGCTGAAAAGTCTTGGCGCGCCGCGCGAGGTTCCCGCTGCCGGTTCGGCCATCCACACCGAGCGGTTGCTGGCGGCGGTCCGCGGAGGCGTGGCATGAGCGGCGATCCTCTCATCCTGGCGCTGCCCTCCAAGGGGCGGCTCATGGAGCACGCCGGCGAAATATTCGAGGCCGCGGGCCTCACCATTCGCAAGACGGGACACACGCGCGGCTATCGCGGCGAGATCGCAGGCATAAAAGGCGTTGAAATCGCCTTCCTGCCGGCGGCCGAGATCGCGCAGCAACTGAGTCTGGGCCGGGTTCACGCCGGCATTACCGGCGCGGACCTCATACAAGAATCCGGCGCGGTGACCGCCGGCCGGATCGAGCTGGTCCGTGCCCTCGGATTTGGCGGCGCGGATGTGGTCGTCGCCGTGCCCGAATGCTGGGTCGATGTGTCGAACATGGGAGATCTCGAAGATGTCGCCGCCATCTTTTTCCGCGAGCACGCCAGGCGGCTGAGAGTGGCGACCAAATATCTCAATCTCACGCGCCGTTATTTTGCCGAGAAAGGCGTGACCGGCTACCGCATCGTGGAAAGCCTGGGCGCGACCGAGGGCACGGTGGCGGCTGGCACGGCGGAGCTCATCGTCGATATCACCTCGACCGGCACGACGCTCAAGGCCAACCATCTCAAGGTGCTCGACGACGGGCTTATCCTGAAGAGCGAGGCCATGCTGGCGAGATCGAAACTGGCGGCCTGGCCGAAAGATAAACAGGCGGTGCTGGAAGAGATTGTTTTACGTCTGGAGGCCGACCGCCAGGTATAGCTTGTCCGCTGCCGCCGATGGCCTGGATGCGCCAAGACCTGACTTCCATGCGCGTAGCCGTTTCGCCTGGCTCCAGAGCCGTGGCGACTGTTTGATTTTCAGCTTGATGAGAAGCCTGGTTTTGAGTGCCGCCGCGTAGACGAATCCCTTTGCGGTGACCGGAACAATGGCGTTCCGGCGCTCGCGCCGCTGCGTACACCAGCGCAATTTGTCCAGATCTTCGCCGGCGCCGCAGTCGAGCGTCTCGATGCCTTCATTGGCCAGATATTCCACCAGGCTCAGGAAAAGGAGTCTTCCCGGACCGTGGCGGCGCATGGACCCTGCGGTTATTGAAGCAATGAGGCCGTAAAATTTGTTCTGATAGATGAGTCCCAGATTGGTGGCGACGATTTCATCATCGACGCTGAGGGTGAATATCCGGGGGGTTGGACCGGCGTCCGTGTCCGGCATTTGAACCAGCAACCGGAAGAAATCCCGAACACCGGCATTGGCAAAACAATCCGGGATGCCCCTGTCCGCAAACCAGCTTCGTTTTTCCGCGATGATGCCATCCATCACTTGCGAACGGGCCGGCCCTTGTTCGACAGCTTCAAAACGCACCGCACCCTGTTCACCGAGCCGGCGTTCGCAGCGGCGCATGTTTTTTCTTTGATTAGAGCTGAACCTCTCCTTGAAGTGCTGATGCCAGTCAGCGTTGAGGGGAAATGCATGGCCTTCGCTCGCGGCCGGGATGCCGGGAAGCCCGGCAAGCGGGTTGAGACTATTGCCGATTGCCAAGGGTTGATCCGCCAAATGTACCGCATCGATCCGCGGCAGGGCGGCGAGCACATGCGCCAGCAAATCTTTCCCCTGCGGCAGGGTCTTATCCGTCCAGGCGGTGGGATGAAACAGGCCCGAAGTGTAATTGCCCTGTTCGGCGCCAAGCCACTCAAGCACGTCACAGCGCGCGCGTTTGCGAATGGTCAGGGGCAGCAGAAACACCATGTCACCCGAAGCGTCCCTGCCAATGGCAATCAGCGGCGTGCTGGCTTTTCCGGCGCTGCTGGCCCACGCATTGTTCCATTCCCACGTATCGTGCGGGCCGCCCCTGGCTTCAACCTGAAACTTGCGCCACAGATCGCGAAGCGCGAGGATATCGCGGTGAATCTCAACCGTGAGCGCGTGGCTCATTGTTGCAGTTTTTTTACCCGTTGCCGGCATCTGTCCCTCTCTACCAAGCTTAGCGCTTGAACGGCACCGGCCGCAATGTGCAAAACCGATGCATTCGTCCCTTTTCGGGACACTTGTCTCCGTATACGGAGAAAGGCTGTCAGCCATGAAATCCCCCGGAAAACTGTGGTTTTCGCTAAATTCCGCGGCTGTGCTGGAAAATGATATGCAAATCGTCTGCCACGCGGTCCTCAGCGCGAAGAGGCGTCCCCGCGGGCTACATTTATGATCATCGTTACAAGCCCCGCGAATAAAACAAAAGGGGCCGCCCCGGTTTCCCGGAGCGGCCCTTGTTTGCTTGTAACGGCTAGTTCAGGCGCCGGTGGCTTACATCATGCCGCCCATACCGCCCATGCCACCCATGCCACCCATATCGCCGCCCGGCATTGCCGGGGCGTCCTTCTTGGGAGCTTCGGCGACACCGGCTTCGGTGGTGATCAGCATACCCGCGACCGAAGCCGCATCCTGCAAGGCGATGCGCACCACCTTGACCGGGTCGATGATGCCCTTTTCGACCAGATTTCCATATTCGTCTTCCTGGGCGTCGTAGCCGAAATTGGGCTGTTTCTTCTCAAAGATTTTTCCGACCACGATCGAGCCTTCCATCCCGGCATTTTCGACGATCTGGCGGATCGGCGCCTGAAGCGCGCGGCGGACGATATTGACGCCGGCGTCCTGGTCGGAATTGTCGCTTGTTATATTGATTGACCTGGACGCGTGCAGCAGGGCGACGCCGCCACCAGGCACAATGCCTTCCTCGACCGCGGCGCGGGTCGAGTTCAGCGCGTCGTCGACGCGATCCTTACGCTCCTTCACCTCGATCTCGGTCGCGCCGCCGACCTTGATGACCGCTACGCCGCCGGCCAGCTTGGCCAAACGCTCTTGCAGCTTCTCCTTGTCATAATCAGACGTGGTATCCTCGATCTGAGCCTTGATCTGGCCGATCCGGGCTTCGATGTCTTTCTTCTTGCCGGCACCATCGATAATGGTGGTGTCGTCCTTGGTGATCGAGACGCGCTTGGCGGTGCCCAGCATGTCGAGAGTCACATTTTCAAGCTTGATGCCAAGATCCTCGGAGATCACCTGGCCGCCGGCCAGGATGGCGATGTCCTGCAGCATCGCCTTGCGGCGGTCGCCGAAGCCGGGCGCCTTGACGGCGGCGACCTTGAGCCCGCCGCGCAGCTTGTTGACCACCAGGGTGGCCAGCGCCTCGCCTTCAATATCCTCGGCGATGATCAGCAACGGTTTGCCGGATTGAACCACTGTTTCGAGAACAGGCAGCATGGCCTGCAGGTTCGACAGTTTGGATTCGTGAATCAGGATATAGGGATCCTCAAGCTCGCAAATCATCTTTTCCGCGTTGGTGATGAAGTAGGGCGAGAGATAGCCGCGGTCGAACTGCATGCCCTCGACGATATCGAGTTCGGTCTCAAGGGATTTCGATTCCTCGACCGTGATGACGCCTTCATTGCCGACCTTCTGCATGGCTTCGGCGATCTTTTCGCCGATTTCCTTTTCGCCATTGGCCGAAATCGTGCCGACTTGTTCGATTTCTTCCGATGAGCTGACCTTCTTGGCCCGCTTCGAGATGTCCTTGACGACCTCGATGACGGCCTTGTCGATGCCGCGCTTCAAATCCATCGGGTTCATGCCGGCGGCGACGGCCTTGAGGCCCTCATGGACGATCGCCTGGGCCAGCAGGGTCGCGGTGGTGGTGCCGTCACCGGCTTCGTCGTTGGTCTTCGACGCCACCTCGCGCAGCATTTGCGCACCCATATTCTCGAACTTGTCTTCAAGCTCGATCTCCTTGGCGACGGCGACGCCGTCCTTGGTCGAGCGCGGCGCGCCAAAGGATTTGTCGAGAATGACGTTGCGGCCTTTGGGTCCAAGCGTGACCTTGACCGCGTTGGCCAGGATATCGACGCCGCGCATGATCCTGTCACGGGCGTCGGTTGAAAATCTTACTTCTTTTGCAGCCATTTCTGACTCCTAACTGATTTTGAATGTCTTCTGTTGAAGGGGAGGCGGGCCGGCGTGTAAGCGCCAGCAATGTCCAGTGCCGTTATGGCTACTTGAGCACACCCATAATGTCGGACTCTTTCATGATGAGCAGCTCATCGCCGTCGAGTTTGACTTCGGTGCCCGACCATTTGCCGAACAGCACCTTGTCGCCTGACTTGACGTCCAATGGCTCAATCTTGCCGTTATCGTCCCGTGCGCCGGGGCCGACAGCGATCACTTCGCCGGTTTGCGGTTTTTCCGCCGCCGTGTCGGGAATGATGATCCCGCCAGCGGTTTTCTGGTCCTCATCGATGCGCCGGACAACGACGCGATCATGGAGTGGACGAAACTTCATGGATAGTCTCTCCAATTTGCTACTGATGTGTGAAAAGGAAATGTTCCCGCGCATCGATGCGGGAACGGCCTCTGTTAGCGCTCTCATGTTGTGAGTGCTAACAGTCGATCACAGGAGATATTGCGCCGCGGCGGAAATGTCAAGCGGCAGGGTTTTTAAGGCCGCGCCATGGTTAATTGGAGCCCGGCTCCAAAGGATAGACGCGTTCCACCACATAAGGCCCGCCGCCGCGCGATTCACGCGCCGAAAAAAGCACGAAACGGGTGACGGGGAAGGGTGTGGAGACGAATGCGCCATGGCCGGCCAGGAGGGCGGCGACGGCGGCCGCTTTCGTGCGGCGCATCCGCGCCAGCGTGACATGGGGGTGAAAATTGCGCGTTTGCACCTCCAGCCCGGCCGCCAGGGCGGCTTGTTCATTGGCGCGGTTCAACGCACTCAGCGCCTCGTTTGGCGCGATACCGGCCCACAGCGCGCGCGGCCGCCCGCGCCCAAAACTCCCCAGACCGTCGAATATGAGTTCAAATGGCGCCGATTTAATCCGCTCCAGCGCTTGCGAGAACCGTTCCGCCACCACCGCGTCCACGTCTCCGGCGAAGCGCAGGGTGATGTGATAATTTTCCGGCTCCACCCAGCGCGCGCCTTCAAGTCCGCCGCGCAAGGAGGCCAGCCGCTCAGCGATATGGGAGGGAATTTCAATCCCTGAGAAAAGTCTCGGCATGGCGGGCCGCGTCTATTGCGTTGTTGCGCGGCGTGCGGCGATGCGGCTCAGAAGCTTCTCGACCACGGGCAGCATGCCGGCGACGATGACTTTCACGCCTTCCGGGTTGGGATGCAGCCCGTCGGCCTGATTGAGTTTTCGCTTGCCGGCCACGTCATAGAGGAAAAACGGATACAGCAGCACGTCATGCTTTTTCGCCAGTTCGGGATAAATGCGATCGAAGGCTTTGGTGTATTCAACCCCGAGATTTCGCGGCGCCAGCATACCGGCGAGCAGCGGTTCCACACCCCTGGCCTTGATGCGGGCAAGAAGTTTGTCGAGATTGGCGCGCGATAAATCGGGGCGCAACCCGCGCAGCGCATCATTGGCGCCAAGCTCAAGGATTACGCCATGCGCACGGGTAGGGAAGGACCATTCGAAGCGCGCAAGTCCCGCCGCCGTGGTGTCGCCCGATACGCTTGCATTGATCACCCGCACGTCGTGGCCGCGCGCCGTTAACGCGCTCTCGAGGCGGGCGGGAAAAGCCTGGGCTTCGCGCACACCATAGCCTGCTGAAAGGCTGTCGCCATAGACCACGAGGGTGATTTGCTCGCCGGCACGGACGTAGCGCCCGGAAAAGCAGAGAAGGATTATCAACGCCGATGCGTATAATAGTGCACGCAGCGCCTGAGCCTGATTCATCGGTTGAGTTCCTGATAACGCCATCACGATTTCTTTTTTTTATCGGTGTGCCGATTTGCTATGACACCTTGATATGAGGAATAACGGCTCATGAAGCAAGATGTGAAACGCCCCGCGATCGCGCTGGAAGACGTCTGCGTGACCCTGCCGAGCCGGGCGGGCGATGTTGAAATCCTGCGCGGGGTCGATCTGACCATAAAACAAGACGAAGCCGTGGCCATCTCCGGGCCGAGCGGTTCCGGCAAGACGACCCTGCTGATGGTCACCGCCGGGCTGGAGCGCGCGACGTCCGGGCGCGTTGAAATCTCGGGCCAGCCGCTCGCCGGGCTAAGCGAGGATGCGCTGGCGAAAATGCGCGCCGGGTCCATCGGCATCGTGTTCCAGTCGTTCCATCTGGTGCCAACCATGACGGCGCTGGAAAATACCGCCCTGCCGCTGGAATTTCTCGATGCGCCCAACCCCTTCACCGCCGCGCGCAAGGCGCTCGCCGATGTCGGGCTGAGCGACCGCGCGGACCATTTCCCGGCACAGCTATCGGGTGGCGAGCAGCAGCGCGTCGCACTGGCGCGCGCGCTCAGTACGGGACCGAAAATCATCCTCGCCGATGAACCGACCGGCAATCTCGATAGCAAGACGGGGGGGCAAGTGATGGATTTGCTGTTCGATCTTCGCGCGCGCCATGGCGCGACGCTGATGCTGATCACCCATGACGAGAAGCTGGCAAAACGCTGCAGCCGGGTTCTGCACATGAACGACGGGCGCTTCGTGCAAACAACGCAAAAACGCAAAAAGGCGCGGGCATGAACTCCCTGCCGCTGGTCTTGCGGCTCGCCTTCAGGGATTTGCGGCTTGGCTGGCGCTCCTTCATCATTTTCGTCGCCTGCATTGCCCTGGGCGTTGCCGCCATCGCCGGCATCGGATCGCTCGCGGGCGCGCTTGAAGAGGGTTTGGCGCGTCAGGGCCGGGCGATACTCGGGGGCGACATTTCGCTCGGCCTGGTGCACCGCCAGGCGACTGAAGAGCAACGCGCCTATATGGAGGGGCTTGGCACCGTTTCGGAGGTTGCAACGCTGCGGGCCATGGCCCGGCCTGCACAGGCCAGGCGTTCCGCACTGGTGCGGCTGAAAGCGGTGGATGCGCGTTATCCGCTCTATGGCGAAGTGTCCATGACGGCCAATGGGGCGTCCCTGCCAATATCATCGCTCAAGGCCGCGCGTGTCGTGGCGGTCGAGCGTTTGCTGCTTCAGCGCCTGGAGATGAAAATCGGCGACGCCTTGAAGATCGGCGTCGCGGAGTTGAAGATTATCGCCGAGTTGGTCCGTGAGCCAGACCGGCTCGGCGGGCGGCCGGCCTTCGGGCCGCGCGTTTTGATGTCGCATGACACGCTGCAAGCCACCGGCCTGGTTCAGCCGGGAAGCCTCATTCGCTGGCGCTACCGGATCGCTCTCAACGAAGATGGTGCGGCGCATCCAGATGGTCTGGCGGGTTTGAGCAAACAGATCGAGGACCGGTTTTCCGATGCCGGCTTCACCATCCACGACCGCCGCAACCCCTCGCCAAATGTGCGCCGCGTCGCCAGACACCTGTCGCAATTCCTCACCCTTGTCGGCATCACCACGCTGATGATCGGCGGCATTGGCGTGGCCAATGCGATTGGCGCTTATCTGGCACGAAAACGCCCGGTCATCGCCGCGTTCAAATGTCTTGGCGCGAGCGGGAGCGTGATTTTCCGCATCTATCTCACCGAAGTGCTGGTGCTGGCCGGGATTGGCTCCCTGCTCGGGCTTGGTCTGGGCGCGCTCATGCCGCTCGCCGTGGCCGGGCTGGGCGCGGGCGCTTTACCGGTACAGCTGGCGCTTGAGCCGCAACCCTTCGCGTTGTTTCTGGCCAGTTTGTACGGGATGCTGACGGCGTTGATGTTCGTCTTCTGGCCGCTGGGGCAGGCGCGGGATTTGTCCGCCGGGCTTTTACTGCGGCAACTTGTCTCGAGCGAACCGTCCCGTCCCGCCATGCGATATCTGGCGGCAAGCGCGCTGTGCGCGCTGGCGCTAACGGCGATTGCCATTCTGTCGGCCGATGCCCGGCTGCTGGCGGCTCTCGCCTGCGCCGGGCTGGCGGCGGTTTTCATCGGGTTTCTCGGCCTCGGATACGGCATCGAATATCTGGCGCGAAAACTGCCCCGCCCGCGCAACACCACCCTGGCGCTGGCCAGCGCCTCGCTCGCCGCTCCGGGCGGTCTGGCGCGGCCGGTCTCCCTGTCGCTCGGCGCAAGCCTGTCGCTGCTTTCGGCCGTGGCGCTGGTCAACGCCTCCCTGCAAAAGGAATTCGAGACCACGATCCCCTCGCAAGCGCCGAGCTATTTCGTGCTCGATGTCGGCAAGGATCAGGTGAGCCAGCTAGAAGCGCTGGTGCGCCGCCATGCGCCCGAAACGCTGATCGGCCACGCCCCCATGCTGCGCGGGCGTATCGTGCGGCTCAACGGCAAGCGCCCGGAGGACATCAAACCGGCGCCTGGTACGGAATGGGTTTTGCACGGCGACCGGGGCCTGAGCTACTCGGATGTTGTTCCCGAAGGATCGAAACTGGTGCAGGGGAAATGGTGGAGCAAGGACTATGACGGCCCGCCGCTGGTTTCGTTCGAGAGCGAAATCGCTGAAGGTCTGGGGCTGAAGCTCGGCGACACAATCACCGTCAGTGTCCTGGGGCGCGGTGTCACCGCGAAGATCGCCAATATGCGAAAAGTCGACTGGGATTCGCTGGCCATCAATTTCGTCATGGTGTTCTCGCCTAACACGCTCAAGGACGCGCCGCACAATATCCTGGCGACATTGACATTGCCCGAGGCCACCCGCGAGGCGCGCGAAGGGGCTATGATACAGGAACTTTCCGAGGCCATGCCCAACATCACCGCGCTCAGGGTGCGCGACGCCATCGACGCCTTCCGTGAAATCGCTGAAAAGGTCATGGCCGCGATAGAGGCCTCGGGCGGCGTCACCCTGCTTGCCGGCGCGATCGTGCTTGCCGGGGGGCTGTCGACGGCGCAAACGCGCCGCGTGCGCGACGCGGTCATTTTCAAGACGCTGGGGGCGACGCGGGCGCGGATTTTAAGCGCCCATTTCATCGAATATGGCGTGCTCGCGCTGGCCACCGGCATCATCGCCGCCGGGCTGGGTACGTTCGGCGCCTGGCTCGTCCTTACCCTGGCGATGAAGGTGGATTTTGTCTTTTCCGCGTCCGCCATAGCGACCGCCATCGCCCTCGCCGTGGGGCTGGTTCTGCTGTTCGGCGCGCTGGCCACCTGGCAGGTGCTGGGCGCGAAGACGGCCGGTTATCTGCGGCAAGGCTGAGGTTGCGGGCTTCTTAACGAAGAATATGATAGGTTTTGCACAGTATCTGAATTTGAAATTAGGGTAGTGTCTCAGTTTTAAATCTGATCCTCTTGATGCCCCTGTTTACCACTTGAAAACCTCTGATTCTCTACAATGTCTTAGTCAAGCATAGTGGGTCACTATCGAATGGCGAGACGAAAAGAGCGTTGCGCCTAAACTCGTGTCGGGATAGTGTGGCCTCAGTTCAAGTGGAGGCTACTCCCGGCGCACACCCGAGAGTGAGGAGCAAATGCCAACAGGCCCAAAAGGCGAGACGCGCCCAGCCAACATGATTGGGGCAGCCGTCATGGTCGCGCGACTCGCTAATGGCGAGAACGAAGAAATCCCCGCAATGGTAAAATCTGGCATAGTGAGGTCCGGTAAGGCCGGTGCAATGGCGCTCTGAAATATTATCTGCTGAGGAGCGTAGTTAAATTGCCAAGAAGGCCGCAACGGCGAGATGGAACAATGAGTAAAAAGAAAGTTACGGACCAAGTGAGCAAAAACTACGAGCATTTCAAAAAAATGCTCCCCACCATCATCAACGTCCATCGGAACAAATATGCGCTCATGAGGGATGAAGAGGTTGTCAATTACTACACGACTGTGGAAGATGCCGTGTCTACAGCGCAAAAATTTTATCCAGATGGCCGCTACTCGATACAGAAGGTCACGGATGAGGTGGTAGATTTAGGCTTCTTTTCACATGCCATCCCTAGCAGGTAACTATAATCCAGCTGCTGGCGTGTTAATTCAGGTGTCCATTCTTCCGCCTGAACAAGCAATTCAGGCGGCCAACCCTCAGCAAAATTCCACTGATTCAATAAAGGATTTCAAGGTCTATATGGCCCTAATTGATACCGGTGCGTCCTGCACATGCATTTCTGCAAAGGTAGTCAATGATGTTGGGCTCAAGCCTACGGGCAAGACCAAAATGAGCGGCTCGACCGGTGCTGATGAGGTTGACCAGTTCACGTTTTCCGTTGGTTTCATGTTTGGTGCGCAGCAGCTTCCTTCCGGGAAGATATCCGGCGCCCTACATATCCATTTGGTCAACGGCTGCAAGTTTGAAGATCACGGGTTCGGTTTTGACGTTCTGTTGGGTAGGGATATTATATGCAAAGGCTCATTTTCGATGTCATTTGATGGCCATTTCATATTATCATTATAAAGTGGAAAAAATGCCTGCTATTTAGAATCTGTACACTATATCAGTGGCATGAACATATTGCCCACATCATAAGCATGATAAGCATGTTCAAATCGTTCCCATGCTGCTTGAGGGTTCCCCCATGCGGCCAGTCTCCCGCGTGGTTGGAGTGTTAATCAAACTCGTATCAATGTTGCTTGTGGACGCTGGCGAGGCTTGCGCTCACGCCCCAAAATCACCATATTAACAGCCAGAATCAGGCTGAAACCCTGAAACATTATTTCAACGCTCTCAAAAGGACCCCGAAAAATGGCGGAATTCGACAGACAAGGTTTTGCGCGCTCCACAGGCGTGGCCCGCGCCGGTGCACATGTCATCGACGAGGGCCTGCGCGCCTATATGCTTCGCGTCTATAACTATATGGCCGCGGGCGTCGCGATCACCGGCGTCGTGGCTTACGTCGCCTTCATGATGGCCGTGGTCCAGACCCCGGCCGGTATGCAGCTCACCGATTTCGGCAATCTGATATTCAACAGCCCGCTGAAATGGGTTGTCTTTCTTGCCCCTCTCGGCATGGTGTTTTTCATTTCCGCGCGTATTGGCCGTATGAGCGTCGCCGCCGCGCAAATGGCATTCTGGGCCTTCGCCGGGCTTATGGGGCTGTCGCTGGCATCGATCTTCATGGTCTATGCGGGCGAGTCCATTACCCGCGTCTTCTTCATCTCGGCGGCTGCCTTTGGCGGCCTGAGCCTCTATGGCTACACCACGAAGAAGGATTTGTCGGGCTGGGGCTCGTTCCTGATCATGGGGCTCATTGGCGTCATCATCGCCTCGGTGGTGAACATCTTCCTCGCCTCCTCGGCGATGCAGTTCGCCATCTCGGTGATCGGCGTGCTGGTGTTCGCCGGCCTCACCGCCTATGACACCCAGAAGATCAAGGAAATGTACTATGTCGGTGACGGCGTGGCGACCATGGGCAAAAAGGCCATCATGGGCGCATTGCGCCTGTATCTCGATTTCATCAATCTGTTCATG
>JADFHH010000316.1 GCA_022567275.1 Pseudomonadota bacterium
GAAAGCGCTAGATTAACTTGGTTACGTCCACGCCGATACCGAGCATGTTTGGTTTGAGTTCGACGTTCTGGCTTATCATCCGGAGGACCGAGAGCAAACCACGGGCTCCTCGATTTTGGGGAGCGTTGGCAGGCGGCTCCTGCTGGTCGAACGCCTCGTTAAGCTCAAGACAAAGTCGATCTCTTACGCTCGCGAAGTACTGCGGCTCCAGTTGGAGCGAACCTGCAATGAGGGGTTGAGAACCAGCGCCCAGTCGCCTTGCGGGTCGCTGGCGGAGAGGAACGGATTATCGTCCCAGACACGCTGTACGGTAATTTCCGGGAACAGCAGAAAGCTCCCCATCGGTATGCCCAATGCCGCATAAGGGTCATCTTGCGCGATTTGGGGAGAGACGCGCCGCACCGTGCCTTCCGCTTCCACATCGGCTATCAGCAGCGGATCGCGCAGGGGATTGGTCGGATCGGTGACGAATATGCCATCGGCCGTGCCCTGATCTTCTCCATTTCGGGATTGCGTGGCCGCTTCATAATTACCGCTCTGCCCAGGCTCGAACCCGCCGCGCAGCCGGCGTAAGTCTTCAGACGTTTGCGCCGTCTGGCCGAGCGCCGGCGTCAACCCGGCCGCGGCAGCCAGGACTGCAAGCGCGGCGAATGCCGATATGATCTTTTTCAGACGCGGCAAATGTGCTTCACCTCAAACAGCATGGATTCACGATGACCCTTGCGGGGCCGTCCTGATATGCAATAGCGTTGCTTGGCTGAGCCTAAGGCGAAAAGTTTTAAGGATGCGTTTACCATAACGCCGTGGCGCCACTTTGCTTTGAGTTGCCCCTGCGGCGCAAAGCCCGCTGGCGTTGGAGTGGACAAGGGCGTATTGTGCGCCTGAAACTCACGCAACGCATTTGGAGTTCTCATCCCGCCAATGCCGGTGTCCGTAAAGAAAAATCCCGCGCAATCCGATCGGCTGGATGAACAGCTGGTCGCATCGGCGCAGCGCACCCTGAAGCTGGAATGCGAGGGGCTACGCGCGCTCGAGGCGGCCTTCGCCGATGGCCTGTCGGGCAGCTTCGCCGCCGCGGCGCGGATTATCCATGATGCGCCGGGACGGGTGATCGTCACCGGGATCGGTAAAAGCGGTCACGTGGCGCAAAAAATCGCCGCGACCCTGGCCTCGACCGGAACGCCGGCCTTTTTCGTGCATCCCAGCGAGGCCAGTCACGGCGATCTGGGCATGATTGCTGCGGACGATGTGGTGCTTGCCTTTTCCTGGTCCGGCGAAACGGTGGAATTCGCCAACCTCATCACTTATGCGGGACGCTTCGCCGTACCGTTGATCGCGGTGACTTCGCGCAGCCAAAGCACGCTCGCCCGGGCGGCCGCCGTGACCCTCACCCTTCCGAACGTGAAAGAGGCCTGCCCGCACGGTCTGGCCCCGACCACCTCGACGCTCATGCAACTGGCGCTTGGCGACGCTCTCGCCCTGGCCCTGCTGGAGAGCAAAGGATTTTCCGCCAGGGATTTCAAAATATTGCATCCCGGCGGGCAATTGGGGGCGAGCCTGAAATTCGTGTCGGACATCATGCATACCGGCGACCGCGTCCCGCTGGTTGGCAGCGGCATGGCGATGAGCGAGGCGCTTCTCATCATGACCGAAAAAAGTTTTGGCTGCCTCGGGATCACCGACAAGGACGGGCGCTTCACCGGCATCATCACCGATGGCGATCTGCGCCGCAATATGGGCCCCGATCTGCCGGCCGCGCTGACCGGCGATATCATGACCCGCGACCCCAAGACGGTTGCCGCCGATACCCTCGCGAGCGCTGCTCTGGAATTGATCAACTCCCTGAGCATCACCGCCCTGTTCGTTGTCGAGGACGCCAGGCCCGTTGGCATCGTTCATATCCACGACCTGCTGCGCATCGGCGTCGCCTGACGCTAAAGCAACAGCGGCTATTAATCCCTTTTCAACACAGATGCGCCAGACTTTTGATGTTGCCGCGGCGTTGTGAGCGGCAAGGGGGGAACATGACTCATCGCAGTAGAATCGGCCGCCTGGTCATACGCGGCGTGGCGCTGTGTCTCGTGAGTTCGTTACTGGCGGGTTGCATGGCCGGCGCCGCCATCTCCGTGGTCTCGCAGGGCGTGAAGACAACCACCAAGGCCGCAGGTACGGCGGCGCGCATCACCATGGACGGCGCGCGCGTGGTCTCGCATACGCTCACAAAACCCTTCCGCGGGGACGATCGGCGGGCAAGCCTGGCCAAATAGGGCGCTGCGCCCCTGATGCTTGCATTATTCTCAAACACAGATGCTCACCCAGATGGGTTTGTTTCGCAGCGTGAGAATGGCATGAGCTGCTCCTTTATCCCGGTCTGTCACCGTTTGGTGCGGTGTTCGGCGGGTTTTTTGTTGTTTCGGCGCCACTCGGGTGAGATTTAGACTATTTTCCATGATTTTGGGCATAGCTCGACGGTTGCGTACGGCACGCCAGCAATACCAGCGGCCATTCCCGTCCGGGTAAATTTTTGTAAATAGGGAAAAACAGTCACACTTTCAGGTGTTTGCAGTGAATTACAGGATTGTGGACTGCAGGAACAGCTTTGCCCACACCCTGGTCCGGGCCGGTTACAGCGGTAACGACGTTGCCCCCGGCAACATGGGTGACACCTTACAACGCCTCACAGCCAGGGAGGTGCCGCGAAGGGGTGGATTGAGAGATATGTTTGCTGTTTTTCTGAAAACTTCGATAATGCAAAATATATTCAATGGTATAATAAGGTTATCTCGGGTGCTTCATCGACATCATCCGGGTCTGGAGAAATTAAAGCTGGACTCTCACCCGATTTTTTGCTGGAATTATTTCCTGATTTGAGAAGTAAGACTTCCGCGTCTCAAATTGGCCACGCCAGGAGCCAGGATGTTTGTGTACTCTGGGGGTGTTATGTTGGGTTTTCGTTCTGTTTCTTCACTGGCACTGTCGATGATTGTGGCGGGGTGTTCCGTGCATCCGCTGCCGGACGATGTGACGCGCGATACGACGCTTAGTATCGTTGAAAAGATACGTTGTGAAGCAAGGGATGCGTTGATTGAGCAAATCAAGCTCACACTCAAGGAGACAAAGGAAGAGCCCTTAGACAAAAAAAGAAACATGTATTTATTTTACATTATAGATGGCGGGAAGACATCTCCGAAATTCTTTTGCAATTTGC